>DASVVF010000177.1:0-3125 GCA_036386695.1 Catenuloplanes sp.
GAGTGGAGGAGCCGTTTCGCCGGCTGGCCGCGGCCGCGATCATCACCTGGCTGGTCAGCCAGGCGGTGATCAATATCGGTGGCGTTGTCGGGCTGCTGCCGATCACCGGCCTGCCGCTGCCGTTCATCTCCGACGGCGGCAGCGCCCTGGTGGTGACCCTCGCCGCGGTGGGCATCCTGGCGTCCTTCGCCCGCGCCGAGCCGGACGCGGCGCGGGCCCTGCACGCCCGTCCACCGGCCCGGTGGGTGCGGCTAGTCTGGGCCCCGCTGCCGCCGCTGCCCCCGCCGCGGCGGCCGTCCACGCCCCGGCCGCCCGGCACCAGCGGCGGCCGGGCCGTCCGGGACACAGGTGGTGAGAGGAGACGGTGATGGCTCTGCGTTCGGTCGTGCTCGCCGGAGGTGGCACCGGGGGACATATCTACCCGTTGCTGGCCTTCGCCGACTGCCTGCGCCGGCACGAGCCGAATGTGCGGATCACCTGCCTCGGCACCCCCAAGGGGATGGAGAACGAGCTGATCCCGCCGCACGGGTACGACCTGCGGCTGATCCCGGCGTACCAGCTGCCCCGCTCGATCAACGTCAACCTGATGCGCACCCCGGACCGGATGTGGCGGGCCGCCCGGGCGGCCGGCAAGATCATCGACGAGGTGGCGGCGGACGTGGTGGTCGGCTTCGGCGGCTACGTGTCCGTGCCGGCGTACCTCGCCGCCTGGCGCCGGGAACTGCCCATGGTGATCCACGAGGTGAACGTGCCACCGGGGGTGGCCAACCGGATGGGGATGAAGTTCACCCGGTTCGTGGCGGCCGGGTTCCCGCACCAGCCGCTGCAGTCCGAGGCGCTGCGCAACGCCCGGGTGGTCGGGGTGCCACTGCGCTCCAGCATCGCCACCCTCGACCGGGCGGCGCTGCGTACGGCGGCCCGGCTCCACTTCGGACTCCACCCGGACCTGCCCACCCTGTTCGTCTCCGGTGGCTCGTCCGGGGCCCGCTCGATCAACCTCGCGGTGGCCGGCGCCGCCAAGGAACTGGCCCGGGCGGGGGTCCAGGTGCTGCATGTGGTGGGCGCCCGCAACGAGGCGTTCTCCGTACCCACCGACCTGCCGGTGCCCTACGTCACCCTGCCGTATCTGTCCGAGATGGAACTGGGCTACGCTGCCGCCGACCTGATGCTGGGTCGGGGCGGGGCGATGACCGTCGCGGAGCTCGCCGCGATCGGCCTGCCGGCGATCTACGTGCCGTACCCGCACAGCAATCAGGAGCAGCGGCGCAACGCGCTGCCGGTGGTAGAGGCCGGCGGGGGGTTGCTCGTCGACGACGCCGAGCTGAGCCCCGGCTGGGTCGAACGTACGGTGGTGCCCCTGGTGCGCGATGCGCAGCGGTTGGCGGCGATGGGTGTCGCCGCCGCCGCCTACGGTCGCCGCGACGGCGACGAGGCACTGCTGGCCTACACGTACGAGGCGGTGGCGGCGGCGTGAGGAGCGCATGAGGTGGAGCAGGCAGCTCAGCAGCCACGGTTGCGGCGCGGCGTGTCGGCGCGACGCCCGATGACCGGCCGTCGAGAGGAGAGGTGGGCACGGTGAACACAGCGGAGTTGACCCCGGCGGGGGAACTCACCGCCGAAGACCTGGGCACTGTGCACCTGATCGGGGTGGGTGGCGTCGGGATGAGCGGGTTGGCCCGGCTGCTGCTGACCCGGGGGGTGTCGGTGTCGGGCAGTGAGTTGCGCGAGTGGCCGGCCCTGGTCGCGCTGCGCGCGCTCGGCGGCACCATCCACATGGCCCACGCGCCGGAGAACCTCGACGGCGTCGACACGGTGGTCTACTCCACCGCCATTCCCCGGGACCACCTGGAGTTGGTCGAGGCCCGCCGGCGGGGGCTGCGGATCCTGCACCGTTCCGAGGCGCTGGCCGCGGCGATGACCGGCCGGCAGACCATCGCGGTGGCCGGCACCCACGGCAAGACCACCACCACGTCGATGGCCACCCTGATCCTGCAGCACGCCGGGCTGGACCCGTCCTTCGTGATCGGTGGCGAGATCTCCGAGGTGGGCTCCAACGCCCACCACGGCAGCGGGCGGTTGTTCGTCGCCGAGGCCGACGAGAGCGACCGGTCGTTCCTGCTCTACCGGCCGCATGTGGCCATCGTCACCAACATCGACGCCGACCACCTGAACACGTACGGCGACCTGGCCGGCCTGGAGGCGGCCTTCGCCGACTTCGGGCGGTTGGTGGACGCCGACGGCTTCGTGGTCACCTGCGCCGACGACCCGGGCGCCCGGCGGCTCGCCGAGACTCTGCGCGCCGGCGGCGCGACCGTCTACACGTACGGCGAGGCCGAGGACGCCGACCTGCGGATGTCCGAAGTGGTCTCCGCGGTGCAGGGGATGCGTTACCAGGCCAGTCTGGACGGCACGCCGCTCGGCGAGGTACGGCTGCCGGTGCCCGGGCGGCACATGGGCCTCAACAGTGCCGCCGCCGTGCTGACCGCGGTGCGGTTGGGCGTCGCGGTGACCACCGCCGTGGAGGCGCTGGCGTCGTTTCCGGGGGTGCGCCGCCGGTTCGAGCGCAAGGGGGCCATCGGCGGGGTCCAGGTCTTCGACGAGTACGCCTACCACCCCACCTCGATGACCGCCGCGTTACGCACGTTGCGGGAGGTGGCCGGCGACGGGCGGCTGATCGTGGCCTTCCAGCCGTACCGGGTCTACCGCACCCGGGACCTGCAGGCGGAGCTGGCCCGGGCGCTGAGCATCGCCGACGAGGTGGTGGTGATGGAGGTCTTCGGCCCGGGCGAGGTCCGCGAGCCGGGTGAGGGCGGCGCGGCGTTGACCGCCGCCATCGAGCTGCCGGCCGGGCGCAAGGTGTTCGTCGACTCCTGGGACGACGTGCCGGCGGAGGTCGTCGACCGGGTGCGCGAGGGCGACGTGGTGGTCACGATGGGCGCCCCGCCGATCTCGCTGATGGGCGACGAACTGCTGGTGGCGTTGGCGCAGCGGGTGGCCGAGGGCGGCTATGTCGGTCGCCACCTGCGTACCGACCTCGGACGAGGACCCCGCCGGGGGCGGCCGGGCGGGGGGGACCCCGCGGTGGCCCGGTCGGCTCGTCCGGGCGCGGCGCGGCCGGGACCTCC
>DASVVF010000178.1:0-3393 GCA_036386695.1 Catenuloplanes sp.
AGCGGCACGATCTTTCGACAGGACTCGACGTCCAGGACGCACGAGTGCTCGTCTGCCGGCGGCTACCTACCCACCAGGAGTCTGCCGGATGGCTCACTCCCAGCACTCATTAGGACGAACGTGGCCCGCACCTCTCGCCCGACCGTCGCCGCCCTGTTGGCGGCGCTCGTGGTCGCCGCCGGCTGCACCCTGCCGGTGTTCGCGCCGACCGACGACGGCGCCGGACCGGTCGGTGCCCCTGCCCCGGGGGGCTCCGGCGCCGCGCAGTGGCGGCCGTGCCCGGAGGTGCCCAGGGAACTCGTGGGGCGGTTCGCACCGGGGGTCAGCTACGACTGCGCCACCGTGCAGGTCCCCCGCGACTGGAACGCCCCGGCCGGGGAGAAGTACGAGCTCGCGCTGCTGCGCACCCGGGCCAGGCAGCAGTCCCAGCGGATCGGCTCGTTGCTGATCAACCCGGGCGGCCCGGGTGGGTCGGGGCTGGACCACGCGGTCTACCTGTCGTTCGGCGGGCTGCCGGAGGAGCTCACCAGCCGCTTCGACATCGTCGGCTTCGACCCGCGCGGGGTGGGGCGGTCCAGCCCGGTGGAGTGCATCTCCGACGCCGACCTCGACGCGACCTTCGGCGGCGACCCCGACCCGGACACCCAGGCGGAGTTCGACGCCCTGGTGGCGCTGAACGACCGGATCGGCAAGGCCTGCGGCGCCAAGTACGGCGACCAGCTCGCGCTCTTCTCCACCGAGCAGGCCGCCCGCGACATGGACGCGCTGCGCGCCGCCGTCGGCGACCCGAAGCTGAGCTACCTGGGGTACTCGTACGGCACCCTGCTGGGGGCCACCTACGCCCAACTGTTCCCGGAGAAGACCCGGGCCCTGGTGCTCGACGGGGCGGTCGACCCCCGCCAGAACGCCGTGGCCGGCTCGGAAGGCCAGGCCAAGGGCTTCGAGCGGGCGTTCACCAATTTCACCGACTGGTGCGCCAGGACCGCCGACAAGTGCCCCATCGCCCCGGACGCCCGCAAGGCGGTCACCGAGGCCATCGACAAGGCCCGCAGCCAACCCCTGAGCGGGACGCAGGGCCGCAAGGCGACCTCGGGATGGGTCTTCTACGCGGTCATCTCGTCGCTGTACAGCCAGCAGGGCTGGGAGGAGTTGGCCAAGGCGATAGCCGCCCTGGGCGCCGGCAACCCGGAGGGGGTCTTCAAGCTGGCCGACTCGTACGCCCACCGCGACGAGAGCGGCGAGTACACCAACCTGTTCGACGCCAACGTGGCGGTCAACTGCGCGGACGCCGGTGAGACGCCGAGCGTGGAGCAGGTTCGGGCGCTGCAGTCACAGTGGCGGGCCAAGTACCCGATGTTCGGCGCGGCGCTGGCCGTGGGGATGCTGCCGTGCACGTTCTGGCCCGGCAAGCGGGACCCGTACCCGACCGGGGCGGCGACCGGCGCCCCGCCGATCGTGGTGGTCGGCACCACCGGCGACCCGGCCACCCCGTACGAGCAGACCGCCTCGCTGGCCCAGATGCTGGGCGTCGGCCGGGTGTTGACCTGGGAGGGCGAGGGGCACACCGCGTACCCCAACACCCCGTGCATCGCCCGGGCCGTCAACGACTACCTGATCAATCTGAGCGTACCGAAGGAGGGGCTGCGCTGCCCGGCGCGCTGATCCCGTCGCGGGCCGCCAGCTCCTCCAGCAGGGCCCGCACCGCCCGCAGGTTGGCCTTCAGCTCCTCCTGCTCGTCGTGGTGGAAGGCATCGTTGTCGACGATCAGCTTGCTGGCGAAGTGGGCGGTGATCAGGGGGATGACCAGCAGGATCATCACCGAGATGAGCACGCCGGCGAGCAGCCGGGCGGGTAGCCCCTGCGGGGAGATGTCGCCGTAGCCGACCGTCGAGGCGGTGACGATCGCCCACCACAGGGAGTCGCCGAACCCCTTGGGTTCGAAGAAGTCGTAGAGCGCCCCGCAGATGAGGATGAGCGCCAGGTAGCTGAGCATCAGCAGGCGCGGCGAGTTGGCCAACCACACCAGGCCGCGGTAAATCAGCCGGAACGGCAGCAACAGGTTCATGGCGTCATCCTGCCCGCCCGGGTCCACCGCGGAGACCACCACGCTGCGTGTCAGGATGACCGGATGGACCAGGATGACCGGATGGACCAGGTCGTCTTCCGGATCGCTGGGCGCGCCGACCTGCCGGCGATCCTCGCCATGCTGGCCGATGATCAGCTCGGCGCGCACCGGGAGACCGTCGGCGAGGACGTCGACGCGGCGTACTGGCGGGCGTTCGAGGCGATCGACGCCGACCCGCGCAACCTGCTGGTGGTGGCGGACCGGTCCGGCGAGGTGGTCGGCACGCTGCAGCTGACGTTCATTCCCGGGCTGTCCCGGCACGGTGGCGAGCGCGCCCAGATCGAGGCGGTACGGGTGCGCGCCGACCAGCGCGGCGCCGGACTCGGTCGGGCCCTCATCCGATGGGCCGTGCGGCAGGCCCGCGAGCGCGGCTGCCGGCTGGTGCAGTTGACCACCGACAAGCGACGCAGCCGGGCGCACGCCTTCTACGGGTCGCTGGGGTTCACGGCCAGCCACGAGGGGATGAAGCTCGACCTGTGACGCTCAGCCGTGCCGGTCGCGGTCCTTGGAGGGCTGCACCCGTTTCGGTTCGCCGGGCATCTTCGGGTGGTCCGGGGGGTACGGCAGGTCGCCGGCGCCCTGGCGTTCGTCGCGTCGCGCCCACTCCAGCAGGGTGCCGATGTCATGGGCCCGGTCGTCGATGCCGGCGTGCGGGTCGCCGACGCTGGTGAACCGTTCCGGGACCGTACGCAGGTCGAAGTCGTCCGGTTCGACCTCGGTGAGTTCCTCCCAGGTGACCGGCGTGGACACGGTGGCGCGGGCGTTGGCCCGCAGTGAGTACGCGCACGCGATGGTCCGGTCGCGGGCCATCTGGTTGTAGTCGACGAACACCCGGCGTCCCCGTTCCTCCTTCCACCAGGACGTGGTGACCAGGTCGGGATGGCGGCGCTCCACCTCGCGGGCCAGCGCGATGGCGGCCCGGCGCACCTCGACGAACGGCCAGCGCGGCTCGATCCGCAGGTACACGTGCACGCCGCGGCCCCCCGAGGTCTTCGGGAACCCGGTGCAGCCCAGCTCACCCAGCACCTCGCGGACCACACCGGCGACCTGTACCGCGTCGTCGAAGTCGGTGCCGGGCTGCGGGTCCAGGTCGATGCGCAGTTCGTCGGGGTGCTCGACGTCGTCGGCGCGCACCGGCCACGGGTGGAACACCACGGTGCCCATCTGCGCGGCCCAGGCGACGTGCGCCAGGTCGGCCGGGCACAGCTCGTCGGCGCTGCGGCCGCTCGGGAACCGGATCGTCGCCGTCTCGACCCACGGGGGCACGC
>DASVVF010000179.1:0-3158 GCA_036386695.1 Catenuloplanes sp.
CGGCGTCGGTCATCCGCCGGACGTGGCCGGCGGCCACCCGCAGCACCTCGGCTGTGGTGCGGACCCGGCCGATGTCCGCGGCGGCGTCCACCAGACCGCGCAGCTGGCGGATGATGTGACCGCGCAACTGACCCAGTTCCAGGTTGGCCCGGACCCGGGCCAGCAGGTCCCGGGCGGAGAACGGTTTGACCAGGTAGTCGTCGGCACCGGCCGCCAGACCTTCCACCGAGGCCTCCTCACCCGCCCGGGCGGACAGGATCACGATCGGCAGGTCGCGGGTGTCGGGGTTGCTCCGCAGCGCCTTCACCACCCCGAAGCCGTCGAGGCGGGGCATCATCACGTCGGTCAGGACGAGGTCGTACCGGTCGCTGGTGGCCGCCTCCACCGCCGCCTGGCCGTCGACGACCGCGGTCACGTCCCAGTGTGGTCGCAGCAGGCCGGCCACGTGGTCGCGCAGGTCGGCGTTGTCGTCGGCGAGCAGGATCCGGCCGCGCCGCCGGCGGTCCAGCAGGGCCATCCCGGCCGGCACCGGGGTCGAGGCGGGGGTCGGTTCGATCGCGGCGGCGGCGACCGACTCGTCGACCCACCACCGGGCCTCCTCCACGTAGAGCCGGGTGTCGATCGCCTCCACCACCGGCGACCCCTGCTCCACCACCCGGTCCGCCGGCAGGTGCCCCCGGCCGAACGGAACGGTCACCGTGAAGGTGCTGCCGACCCCCGGCTCGCTGGTCACGCTGACCGAGCCACCGTGCAGTTCGGCGAGTTCACGCACCAGGGCCAGGCCGATCCCGGTGCCCTCGTGGCTGCGCGAGCGGGCCCCGATCACCCGGTGGAAACGCTCGAACAGCAGCGGCAGCTCGGCGGCCGGGATGCCCGCCCCGGTGTCGGCGACCTCCATGACCGCGCCGTCGCGACCGGCCCGGACCCGCACCGCGATCTGCCCGTCGAAGGTGAACTTCACGGCATTGGAGAGCAGGTTGAGAACGATCTTCTCCCACATCTCCCGGTCGACGTAGATCGGCTCGGCCAGCGGCGGCGTGTCGACCACCAGCCGCAGTCCCGCCCGGTCCACCGCCGAGCGGAAGGTGCTGGTCAGCCGCGCGGTGTAGTCGGCCAGGTCGGTGGGCCGGTACGCGGCCTGCAGCCGGCCCGATTCCAGCCGGGAGAAGTCCAGCACCGTGTTGACCAGCTTGAGCAGCCGCAACCCGTTGCGCTGCATGGTGATCAGCCGTTCGCGGTACACGTCGAGCAGGTCGGGCGCCGCGAGCACGTCCTCCAACGGACCGAGGATCAGGGTCAACGGGGTGCGGAACTCGTGACTGACGTTGGAGAAGAAGTTGGTCTTCGCCTGGTCCAGCGCGGCCAGCTCGGCGGCCCGCCGGCGCTCCTGCTCGTACGCCCGCAGGTTTCCCACCGCCCGGGAGACCTGCGCGGCGGCGAGGTCGAAGAAGTGCCGGTACTGCTCGTCGAGGGCCAGGTAGCGACTGGGCCCGTAGGCCAGTGCGCCGACCGTCTCGGTGCCGGCGGTGACCGGTAGCACCACCGCCTGCTCAGCGGCCGCGTCGGGCGGCGGGTCGAACAGCCGGCTCATCGGTATCCGGGCCGGCTCCCCGGAGTCGAGCACCTCCTGCAGAGCCCGCCCGGGCGGACCGGACGGCGGCCGGCACGCCGACGCCTCGACGCCGGACACCCCGGCGAGCTGCAGGTCGCCCGACTCGGCGTCGCGCAGGTACAGCGCCGCCACCGGTACGTCCGCGGTGCACTCGCCGAGCACCGCGGCGACCTGTCGGCCCAGTTCCTGCTCGGTGTCCGGGTCGGCGAGCCGGGAGCCGAGCGCGCTCAGGGCGCTGACCCGCCGCCCGCCGAGGACCCGGGTGGTGGTGTCGCTGACGATGCAGAAGATCCCGCCGACCGTGCCGTCGGCCAGCCGCACCGGATCGTACGAGACGTCGAAGTAGGTCTCCTCCAGGAACCCGTGCCGCTCCAGCATGAACTGGTGGTCGGTGGACCAGAACGCCGCACCCGAGGCGACCACCCCCGCGAAGAGGGGTTCGATGACGTCCCAGGCCTCGGTCCACATGTCCCGGCCGGGGCAGCCCAGGAAGTCGGGGTGTTTGACGCCCATCGTGGGCACGTACGCGTCGTTGTAGAGCGCGATGTACCGCGGCCCCCAGAAGATGACGATCTGGGCCCGCGAGGCCAGCATGGTCTTGACCACGCCACGCAGCTCCGGCGGCCACTCGGCGGGCGCGCCGAGCGCGCTGGCGGCCCAGTCGTGGGTCAGCATCCGCCGGCCCATCTCGCCGCCGGCCCGGAACGCGGTCAGCAGCTCGGCCGGGATCGCGCCCGGCGCCGCGGCGGGTACACCGTGGACGTCGCCCCGCACCTCCGCGCCCATGGACCCTCCAACGATCGAGTGACCGCCGACCACGGACGGTGATCGCCGCGCCGCGTCCGACCTACTACCCGGGCCAACGGCCCGTAACACCCACGCCGACCGACACCGGGGCGCCGCCCACACCGGCGGCCCGCGGAGGTGCCCGGCCCTCGGAGGGCACCGGACATGGGGGTCACCATTGACGCACGGCCGGTAGCATGCCGTTCCCATGTCGCTACGCGAGCCGCCGTCGGGAGCCGCCGTGAGAAAGATAGTCAATCCGCTGGTTGCCGAGGGAGCCGACCCGTGGGTCGTCCGGTGGCGGGACGCGTACTACTACTGCCACACCGACGTCGGCGACCGGATCTGCGTCCGCGAGTCCGCCGACCTGGCCGGGATCGGGGCGGCCGCGAAAACGACCGTGTGGAGCGCCCCGCCCGGCACCGGGCACTCCCGGAATCTCTGGGCGCCGGAGCTGCACCAGCTCGACGGACGGTGGTACATCTACTTCGCCGCCGACGACGGCGACAACGCCAACCACCGGATGTACGTGCTGGCCAGCACCGGCCCGGATCCGATGGGACCGTATGACTTCGTGGGAAGAATCCACGACCCGGCGGACCGGTGGGCGATCGACGGCACCGTGCTGGAGCTGGCCGGCCGGCGCTACTTCATCTGGTCGGGCTGGGCGGGCGCGGTCGACGGCCAACAGAACCTGTACATCGCCCCGATGGCCCGCCCGGTGCGGCTGGCCGGCGACCGCCAGCTGATCTCCACGCCG
>DASVVF010000180.1:0-1787 GCA_036386695.1 Catenuloplanes sp.
GGACTACCGGCTCGCCCCGGAACACCCGTTCCCCGGGGCCGTCGTCGACGCCGAGACCGCGGTGCGCTGGTTGCGCCGCGAAGGCGCGGCGCTGGGCGTCGACGCGGCCCGGGTGGCGATCGGCGGCGACAGCGCCGGTGGCCACCTGGCCACCGTGGTCGCCCGCCGCCAGCGCGACGCCGCCCAACCGCTCGACTTCCAGGTCCTGGTCTACCCGGTGATCGACCCGATGATGGCGTCGGAGTCCTACGCCGAAGCCGGCGGGTACGGCCTCGACCGCGACTCGATGGCACTGTCCTGGCGCAGCTTCGTGCCGGAGCCCGCGCAGCGGTTGTCCCCGGACGTGGCTCCGATGGCGGCCCCACTGGCCGGCATGCCGCCCACCCTGGTGATCACCGCCGAGCACGACGTGCTGCGCGACGAGGGGGAGGATTACGCCGGGGCGTTGCTGGCCGCCGGTGTGCCGGTGGTCCTGGTGCGCTACCAGGGGGTCAACCACGGCTTCGTGCGAAAGCTGGCGATCTTCGACGCCGCCCGGGTCGCCGCCGACCAGATCGCCGCGGCGGTCCGCGCCGCACTGACCTTCTGAGCCGTGACTTTCGGCATGGCGCGCCGAGCCGGTCCGCGCGTCCCGGCGCCGGGCTGACAGACTGCGCGGTATGCGCGTCTACCTGGGAGCCGACCACGCCGGCTATGAGCTGAAGGTGCACCTCGCCAACCACCTGGCCAAGCAGGGGTACGAGGTGGTCGACGTCGGTCCGCACGTCTTCGACGCCGACGACGACTACCCGACGTTCTGCCTGCACGCCGGCGCCCGGGTGGTCGCCGACGCCGGCAGCCTGGGCGTCGTCATCGGCGGATCCGGCAACGGTGAGCAGATCGCCGCCAACAAGGTCGTCGGAGTGCGCGCCGCCCTGGGGTGGAACATCGAGGTGGCCCAACTGTCCCGCGAGCACAACGACGCCAACGTGATCGGCATCGGCGCCCGGCAGCACACCCTCGATGAGGCCACGGCGATCGTGGAGGCCTTCCTCACCACGTCGTTCTCCGGCAACGAGCGGCACTCGCGCCGGATCGCCCAGGTCGCCGCGTACGAGCGCAGCCAGGAACTCCCGCCGCTGCCCTGATCCCTTCGGTCCCGGACCGGGGCCCCCGGTCCGGGACCCCGGTTGTCAGCCGGACCCGGTGATCAGCAGGGGTCGACGGCGTCCGCCGTGCGGATTGCGGCGCTTCCTTCCAGCGGATCCTGTTCAGTGGGGTCCGGGCAGAACCATGACCCCGCCGTTGGGCGCCGTTGGCTGATCCCGATGGGCTCCGCGCCGCCGCGACATCATCGTCGAGACCGACGGCACCCTTGGTGACCAGCCAAAGCCCCGTAGTCGCGGGCACGCTATCGGGACCTTCTACTCAACACCTACACAACAGCTACACACCCGTCTCAAGCTCCCGGCCCACCGGCAGCTTCAGGTCCGCCGTAGCGGGGCCGCGGTCAGCGGTTGCGGGGCAGGTCCTCGCGCGGTACCCAGTTGCGCCGCACGATGGTCAGTCGTTCCTCGGCGGCCGCCAGGTCCGCGTCGGTCGGTCGGGCCGCGTCCCGGGCCCGCATCGCCGCAGCGACGTTGACCTGCGAGGACCCCGGTCCGACCAGACCCCGTAGGCCCCGCTCCGCGTCGCGGTCGTCGCCGGGCGGCGTCGAACCGGTGCCGCCGGCCGCCGGTCCGGAATGCCTGGCCGGCGCCGGGCTTGTCGGCGCCCGGTGCGCCGCACCCCGGTCCACCGGATCGCCG
>DASVVF010000181.1:0-1651 GCA_036386695.1 Catenuloplanes sp.
GTCGACCGCCCGGGACGTGCCGGGACGCGGACGGCGGGGTACGGCGTCGCGCAGCAGTGCCAGCTCGTGCTCCGAGACTCCGAGCGCGTCGCCCAGCGCCCGGATGGTGTGCGGGTACGGACGGGTACGGGCTCCGCGTTCCAACGCGCTGACGCCGTGAGCGGTCAGGCCGGCGCGTTCGGCGAGCTCCTCCTGGGTGTAGCCGGCGGCCTCGCGCAGGGCACGCAACCTGCCGCCGAAGGAATCCTGGCCTGCCGCCACCGACGCAGCGCGCTGCCCGTTCATGCCGCAGATTCTAGGCAGGGCGGCGTTGTCGCCGGTACCCCTTCGCGGTCCGACCGTGCCCGGTTCGCCGACGCTGACGATCCACTCGCATCAGCCGTGGTGGCAGACGCGGGTCGCACACTTGCCGCACAGTCACGCGTGTGCGGCGGCTGTGCGTTCCGCCGGGTACGGCGGCAACGCACCGTGGACGCCATGGGAACAACCAGCCTCGACGCGCGGATCCGGCAGGCCGAACGCCGGCTGGCCGCCGACGCCGGCGTGCTCGTCGAGGAATACTCCGTGCCGCTACCCGGCGCGGATGGCACGGCTCGGGTGGTGGCGGCCGGTGAAGGGCAGCCGTACCTGCTCCTGCACGGCGCCGCCCTGTCGGTGGCCTGGTGGATTCCGCTGATGCCGCATCTTCCCGGCCGACTCGTGGCCGTGGACCTGCCCGGACACGGTCTTTCCGATGCCCACGATCCGCGGGCCGGCACCCTGCGCACCGTGGTGGTCAACCTGGTCACCACGCTCCTCGACAGGGAGCGGTTGGAGCAGGCGGTGCTCGTCGGGCACTCGCTGGGCGGGGCGGCGGCGCTGTGGACCGCCCTCGACGCGCCGGGGCGTACGTCACGCATCGTGCTGATCAGCGACGCCGGGCCGGCGCTGCCGGGCAACCGACAAGATCCGCTACCCGGACCGTTGTGCCCGGTCGCCGGCGGCCCCGTGGCGGTCCAGGGTCCACCGGACGGGTACGCCGCCGCTCTGGGGCGCCGGCTACAAGATCCGGCCATCGAGCACCTGCCCGATCTGGCGGCAGCCACCTACTACAGCGCACTGCGTCAGCTCCCGGGCACGGCGCTCCGGCCAATGCTGCGGGACCGCTGGTCTGGTCCGGACCTGCTGATCGATACCGACGACCTGCGCCGGATCGACGTGCCGGTGCGGTGCCTGCGCGGCCGCGCCGACGCCGTCCACCCGATCGAGCCGGTACGGGCAGCCATCGCCGCCATACCTCGCGCAGGCCTGCAGTTCGTTGCCGGCGGCCACGCCCCCTGGCTCGCCAACCCCGCATCGGTAGGCGCGGCGATCCACACCGCGATCCCGGCCGCCGACCGGCCGAGGACCTCACCGCGAACCCCGAATTCGGCCACTCGAACGATCTGAACGGAGCCCGCCATGCGCATCACCTCAGCCGACCCGGTGCCACCCGCACCCCCGGCGGCGCCTGAGCCGGGCCCACCGGCTGCACCTGGACGCCCGACCGGGTGCCAGGGGCGGCCGCCGGCCGGGGTGTGAGCGACGACGGCGGCAGGCCGCTCCCCACGACCGGCCCGAAGCCGAACGACTCCCGGAACAGGTCCACGACAGGGCCGCAACAGATGCTCCC
>DASVVF010000182.1:0-6655 GCA_036386695.1 Catenuloplanes sp.
TGCCCGCACCCTGGTCGGTGCGGGCACCGCGTCCGGCGACCCCTCGCCGGGGCCACCATCCTGTCGGCTTCGCGCACCGCGCTCGGCCGCGAGCGAGAGTGTCACCCGGGTGTTGTAGCCTCCCAGCTCGTGAGGAAAACACGGGCGAGCGCCATCCTGCTGTCCACACTGGTCTCGGTCGGCGTCGGCGGGCCAGCACAGGCTGACGAGGGGCTCGCCGACATGACGGTGACCATCGACGCGGAGCGCCACATCCTGGCGCCGTCCGGCTGGTCCCGCCTCGACGTTGACGTGCGCAATGACGGGTCCGCGCCCGCCGAGGGGGTGACTGTCAGCCTCACCCTGCCGGCCGGTTTCGGCAGCGACAGCCTCAGCTCCTCGTCCGCCTGGGAGTGCGACTGGGCGACGCTTGTCGTCACGTGCGTTCATGAGGGTGATTTTCCCGCCGGGCACAGCGACCGGGTCATCGAGCTGAGCGTGAGCGCGGAGCACGTCACCCCCGGCGACACGCCCGTGGCCACCGCCACGGCCACCAGCACGTCCGGCGAGAGCAACACCGCGAACAACACCGCCACCCGGACGTACACGATCGTCGGCACCGGCACCCTCGCCGGGAACACCTGGAACGACCTGAACGCGGACGGCATCCGGCAGCCCGGGGAGCCCGCCGCCACCTCCGTCGGCGTCGGCATCCGGGCCATCGACGACTACGACACCGACGGCTTCGCCAACAACCACGACATGTACTGGCGCTACACCAAACCCGCCAAGCGGTACATCCTCGATGTCAGCGCGAACGCCACCGGCTGGCGCCTCACCACCCCCGGCGTCGGACCCGAGGACAGCGACTCCGACTTCACCCCTACCGGCGGATCCTCCTGGCAGATCCAAGGCAAGAGCGACCCCGTGACTGTCGTCGCCGGGGCCACCACCACCGTCGACGCCGGCTTCGTCGCCGCGTTCCGCCCCACCGCCCTGACCCCCGTCTCCGGGCGCCGCGGTTCCCTCACCACAGTCACGCTCACCGGCGCGCACTTCGCCACCGGTCGCCCCGTTCGGCTGGAGCGGCCCGGGCAGGACCCCATCGCCGGAAGGGTCCTCTCCGTCAGCCCCGACAACACCACCATGCGCGTCGCTTTCCGACTCGTCGGTGCTGAACTAGGCGAGTGGAGCCTGACGATGGGCACCCCCGGCGGCCCGTACGCCGTCCTCCCCGACGCCTTCACCGTCCGCCGGCCGATCAGTGACTAGCCCGCCGACACCGCCGCCGCTACCCGCACGCCGCCACGCGGGTGGCGTCGCCCTGCCCTACTGCTCGACGTAGCGGCCCTACTGCTCGACGTAGCGCCGGAGGGCATCGACCAGCTGGGCGTCCTCGACACCGCTGTAGACCGCCCGGTCGTTGCCGATGAAGATGAAGGTGGGGCAGGTTTCCTCTTCGCCAGTCAACCGGGTCTGCATGAGCTTGCGTCGGGTCGCCACCTCGTACAACGACAGCTGGTATCTGCCTTCCTTCATCGGGATCGAGGAGGGCTTCGGCTCGTCGATACGGCAGCTCTTGACCTCGGGTCCGGTGGAAATCAGGTCCACGCACGCCACCAGTTGCACCGCGGCGGGACTCTTGGGCTCCCACGCCGCCTTCACGTCCGGCGTGGCTTCATACGGAAGGCTGACGTAGGACTTCGTCGAGCGGATCTCCAGGTCTTTGCGGCCTTTGACGCTGATGGCGATGGGGTGCGGAGCCACGGCGGTGGTGTACTTCGGCGACTTCGGGTAGAACCACCGCTCACAGAGCCGATCCAGGTCTTCTTCCTTCCGTACCTGGAAGGAACTTGCCTTGGAGCCCGGCGGAACCGTGCCACTCACCCCGACCGGGGGTCCGGCGGCAGCGCTGACGGGGCCGTTGGCGGGGTCGCTCGGCCCCCCGGTCGCGGGGGGCGTGTCCGTGGTGGTGCGGCCCGATCGTCCCTCGGCCGCGGGCGTGGTGTCGCCCAGCACCTTGACCACGCCGTAGCCCGCGGAGCCGAGGCAGGCGACACCGAGCAGCCCGAAGCAGGCAAGCAGCGCGACCAGCCGTCTTGACGACTTGGCCGGCGGCCGTGGCGGTGGCGGTGGCGGTGGCGGTGCACCGTAGCCGGGCCACGGCATCGGTGGCGGGACGGAAGCCCCGTGGTCCCCGGACGGCGCCGTTGAGTGCGGCGGCTGCGCCCCCGTGTGTGCCATTAATAGCTCCCCGTAACTGTGACGCGTTGGCGCGCAGACTGTATCCGCAACCAGGGGCCGCGCGACAACCCCGATTCGGGGCATGCTCGTCGGTACGACAATCGCTTCCGGCCCACCCGTTCGGAGGGCGCCGGCCGGTCAAAGTGCGCGCCGACGCCGGCTGCTGGCAGTGTCACGCGATCGGCTCTGCCGGACATCTCTTGTCTGTGACGATGCGAAGGACACCACGATGACAGATTTGACCGACGACCGGATCGACCAACTGGTGCGGGAAGCGGCACCCGCCGCGAAGCTCGGCACAGATGAGCAGATCACGGCCCTGCTGGATGATTTGACCGTTGATGTGACCAGCGTGCGGCCGGCACCGGTTCGCCTGGGCACCACCCGGATCCGGTCCCGGTGGCGACGGGCGCTGGTGGCCCCCGTGGCCGCCGGCGTCGTGTTGCTGACGGCGGCCGCCGGTTTCGCCGTCTGGTACGACTCCGGTTCCGCGGATTTTGAACGGGCCCTCACGCAGTACACGGCCCAGGTCGCACTACCGCCCGGCACTGACCGCGCGGCGTACATTGGCCAGGTACGTGGGCAGGGCCGGGAGTTGCGGGCCGAAGTCTCCGATCTCGGCGTGCAGTCGATGGTCGGCCACTACGCGGTCTGCGCCTGGCTGACGGCGTGGGACCGGCGGCACGCCGCCGGCGACAGCGTCGCGGAGGCGGAAGCCATCGTCGGGCTACGCCGGGCGATCGGGGCTCCGGTGATGAAGGCAACCGATGGTGGTGGAGTCATCGACAACCTGGACCAGGTGGCGGCCGCAGCCGCCAACGGTGACCGTTCCCGTGTCGCCCGCGAACTCATCGGCAACTGTGGTGAGCTGCCCCTGGACGGTGTCCGGTGACCGGCGTCATGTCAGCGGAGGGCCGCTTCACCGAGCTGATGAAGCGCCACGGACGAGCGGTGCTCGGCTATCTCACCCGGCGCACCGACCCGTCGCAGGACGCGGCGGACCTGATGGCCGAGGTGTTCGTCGTGGCCTGGCGACGCCTCGCCGACGTGCCTGGCGAAGAGGACCAGGAGCGCGCCTGGCTGCTCGGCACCGCCCGAGGCGTCCTGGCCAACCACCGGCGCAGCGCCATGCGGCGCGGCCACCTGGCCGCCCGGCTACGCCAGCACCTCCAGACGCAGCCGGACACGGTCCTCGACGACACCGGCTCGATGGTGCGCTCGGCCCTGGACCGGCTCAGCGACGACGACCGGGAGCTGCTCACGCTCATCGCCTGGGACGACGTGACCCCATCGCAGGCCGCCACGATTCTCGGGCTGTCGGCCGCGACCACCCGCAAACGCCTCGAACGGGCCCGCGCCCGCCTGCGGGCCATGCTCAGCGCCGACGAACCGGCACTGCTGCGATCGGGGACCCGGGACTGACCCGACGCCGTCCAACATGGACAGTATCGGGCCGCCCCGACGAACACCAGAAACCCGCCCTCCTGGGCGACGGGTCCACCGGTGTGTTCGCAGCCGCGGCCCAACCTACGGTGATGGAGCGCGCGCAAACCCGCAGGCGTCAACTGGCCGTTGTCGCCGCTCCGCACTCCGGAAGGCGTACCCCCTGATGTCCAGCCCTCAGCAGTTTCCCATCGCCCGCACGGCGGCCTACCTGGCCGCACCGCTCTGGGCCGTGCAGGCACTCGTCTGGACGGCCGGCCCGAAGGTACAGGAGCAGGCCGCCCCGTACCGGATCACCAACACCGTGCTGTTCGAACTGTTCTGGTTGTCCGTCGCGGCCGCCGTGGCATTCTCCGCGGTGGCCGCGCTGGCGATCCCGACCTACCTGCGGGCACGACCGACGCGGATGGTCCGGACCGGTTCGGTCCTGGCCCGGATCGCTGTCGGGCTCGCCGGCCTCGCCGCCCTGAGCGTCGCGGTCGCGCCGGCCCCGCGACTGCAGTCGGCCGCGCTGACCGTCCTGACCAACGCCTTGTACGGCGCGACGCTGCTGCTGGCCATCAGCCTGACCCTGTACGCCCTGGCAGGCCGGACGCAGGCCCGGTCGTCAGGCGTTCCGGCGCTGCTACCCGCGGCCCTGGCGGCCCTGACCGTCGTCACCATCGTGGCGATTCTGGCGAGCGGCACCGCGTCGACCGTCGGCCTCTACTTCGCCGTCACCGTCGTGGTAATCAACGGAATGGCCTGGTTCGCCTGGGGCAACGCGCTGGCCGGCACGCGGGCACACCCGGCCGCGGCGCACGCCTGAACGCCGACCGGAAGTCAGCTCCTCCACCACTGAGGTACGCAGGAACAGCAGCACCGCCAACACCCGCCGTGAATCACTGCCGGTGTCCGGCAGGCCGAGCTTGCCGACCACCACGTCGGGCAGGTCCACCCGGATCGCCAGGCGCAGCTCGTCGGCGTTCCCGTCCACAGCCCCGTCGCAGCGTGATGGCGGCCACCGCACTGACCGCCGCCAGCAGCTCGGGTTCGTCGGCGAGTGCCAGATCATCCAGCAGCGCCGCGACCCGTTGGCCGTCGTGGCCGATCGTGGTGGGAGTGGCGTCCGCCGGCAGGTCGACCGGCTCGCCGTTGCGGTCCGCCCAGGTCTCGAACTGCGGTGGCCAGTACACCAGGACCAGCGACGGATCACGCAACGCCGCCGCGCGCGCCGGCACCAGAACCCGCCGATCCACACCGCCGGCGCGCCAGCTCGGGTGGCGGGAACACCAGAAAACCGCCCCCCGGAACGGCCAGCGCCCCGGCTTACCGACGGCGGGCTCGACTGCCAGCGTGAAGAGGCAGCCGCAGCATCCCAGAACTCATTAGGAGCCGCCATGAGGACCCGGATCATCCAGGCCGAGCCGGACGACGGCCCACCCCCACCATCACTGCCCGTACCGCCGAACCACCGGAGGTTTGCCATGTTGTCCCACTGGATGCGTCAACACCGGCTCGTCTCGTTCTTCACCCTCGCGATCGTCCTCTCCTGGTGGGCCTGGCCGCTGCGGGCCGCCGGCATCAGCGAACAGCCCGGTTTCGTACCCGCCGGGCCGCTGCTGGCCGCGCTGATCGTGATCAGCGCGACCGACGGTGTGGCCGGCCTGCGGGAGCTGGGTTGGCGCCTGCTGCGCTGGCGCGTGGGCTGGCGCTGGTACGCGGCCGCGATCGGCCTGCCGCTGGCGGTCATCGTCTCCATCACGCTGGTCAACGTCACGCTCTTCGGCGCGCGCATCACCCCGCTGAGCGACCTCGCCTGGTCCAGCTTCGCGCTGCTGTTCGCGATCCGTCTGGTCAACCCGATGGACGGGCCGATGGGTGAGGAGCCGGCCTGGCGGGGTTACGCCGTGCCCCAGCTGCAGGCCCGGCGGTCGCCGCTGCAGTCCGCGGTGATCCTCGGTGTGCTGGTGTCGGTCTGGCATCTGCCGATCGTGGTGATGGAATCCGGGTCGTACTTCTACCTCGCGAACAGCTTCTCGATCACGCTGGTCTACGTGTGGTTGTTCAACCGCACCGGTGGCAGCGTGCTGCTGACCCTGCTGATGCATGTAACGCAGGGCACCTTCACCATCGCCAACCTCGGCTTCGACGCCGAGGGTGCCCGGCGGATGGCCTGGCTGGGCTTCGTCGCCTGGAGCATCGTGGCCATCGCGGTGATCGTCCTCGACCGCGAAGCGTGGCGGGCCGCGCCCACCGCGGCCCAGCCGGCGATCCCGCACCGCCCACCGCGCGAGGCGACCGCGGTGCCGGTCTGACCGGCGTCGGCAGCCCGCCCGCGGCGTCAGGCGCGACGCGGCCGACTGGCCCCGGGTCGTCCGTTATCGGCCCGGGCCAGTCGGCGTCAACCACATCCGGCAAGCACAGGCGCCACAGCAAGATCCGGCAGCACGGACGCGGGCGCCACAACCAGGTCGGACAGGACAGGACGGGCGCCACGACCGGGTCGGGCAGCACGGGCGCCAGCATCGGATAGCACGGGCGTCAGCCAGGTCGGCGGTGGCCGCAGCCGGTGGCGTTGGTCGGTGGCCGGGTCTACGTGCGGTGGTGGTAGGTGTTTCGGCGGGGTCGTTGGTGCGGGTCGATGAACTGCGGTGGGATGAATTCGGGTAGTCCGTCGTGGCCGAGGCGGACGGTCCACCGGGTGTGGTGGATGACCCGGTGGTGGTGGCGGCAGAGCAGGACGGCGTTGCTCAGGCTGGTCGGGCCGCCGTCGACCCAGGAGTCGATATGGTGCCCGTCGCACCAGCGTGGCGGGCGGTCACATCCGGGGAACGCGCACCCGCGGTCGCGTAGGACCAGGGCCCGGCGTAGCGGCCCGGTGAACAGGCGGCGGGTTTGTCCGACGTCGAGGACCTGCCCTTGGCCGCCCAACACGGCCGGGAGGATCTGCGCGTCGCAGGCCATCCGACGCACCTGGGTGGGGGTGAGTAGGTCCCCGGTGTCCAGG
>DASVVF010000183.1:0-2019 GCA_036386695.1 Catenuloplanes sp.
GCACGGCCATGCAGGACCTGACCGGCCTGGACCTCACCGACGCCATCCTGAAGGTCGCGTTCTACCGCTACGGGCCGAACTGCTGGTTCGGCCCGCACCGCGACGACGAACGCAAGTTCGTCTCCCACATCATCTACTGCAACCCGAACTGGCCCACCGACGCCGGCGGACACCTGCTGATCAACCGCACCAACAACATGGACGACGTGCACTCCAAGGTCGCACCCCAGGCCGGCACCAGCGTGGTCGTCGTACGCAGCGACACCTCCTGGCACTCCATCGAACCGGTCAGCGCCCAGAACGGCCGGTGCCGCCGCAGCCTCATTGCCCACTTCTACAAACCCGGCTCCGACGTTAACTTCTACGACCGCTGACAACCCCCCGCACGACACCGCGTCCGCCACCGCCTGCCCCGCCAACCTCGAGCAGGCGGCCGGCGGCGCCGCTGACCACCAGCCCCAGCCCGCCCGTGCCGGTCAGCCCACCGATCGAGCCGTCTCCACCCCCGCCATGCTCTGAGCCGAAGGAGCACTCCACCATGCGGATACCGGACCTGACCAGGCTGTTCACCGCCGCGATCAACGTCGACGACCTGCTCACCGACCTCACCGCCGTGGCGGCCGTCGACCGCACCCAAGGCAGCGCCGGACTCGACCGCCTGGCCGATGACATCGCCGCCAACGCCGAACGCGCCGGCCTGTCCGTGCAGCTACGGCGATACCCACCCGCCGCACCCGAGTCCCGCTGGTGGAACTTCACCGCCCCCGCCGCCAAGTCCCCCGTGCTCGGCGCCATCCAGATCGCCGGAGAACCACGACCCGTCACCAGCTACCCGGCGGTGCCATGCAGCCTGGCCCGCGGATCCGCCCACACCCCACCAGACGGCATCACCGCCCCGCTGATCGACCTGAACCACGCCGACCGGGGACCGCTGGCCGGCGCGTTGGTCATCTGCCCGCCGATGCCACGCTTCGCCGTCGGCACCCTCATCGCACAACTCACCGCGGCCGGCGCCGCCGGATTCGCGCTGGAGTCCGCCCGCCGTCAAGGCTGCGACGACACCCTCGTCGAGCGCCTGGAAGTACCCGACACCTGCGCCCTGGTCGCGTTCAGCATCTCGCCCGCCCAGGCCGACCGGCTACGCGCCGCCGCCAGCACCGCCACGAACGCGATCGTCTACGCCCGCCACCAACCCCCAGCCGCCATGCCGTTGGTCTACGCCCGCACCCCCACCGGCCCTGATCAACGCAGCGCGCTTCTACTCGCGCACCTGTGTCACCCCGGCCCGGGCGCGGACGACAACGCCTCCGGCGTCGCCGCACTGCTCGGCATCGCACGGGCCAGCCAACGCCTCTACGCCGAGCACGCCGGGCCGGACCTTCGGTTCCTGTGGGCACCGGAAATGGTCGGCACCGCCGCGTACCTGCACGACATCGCCGACCAACCGCACGAACGACCCGACTTCGCGTTGAGCGTCGACATGATCGGCGGCGACCCGCACCAGTGCGGCGGCGTCCTCAACATCGAACAATCCCCCGACCACCTCCCCTCACCGCTGGCCGGCGCCCTCGAGGCTGCCGCCCGCGCCGTGACACCCCTCGCCGTGTCCTACTCCGGCGCTGTCACCGTGCCCACCAGCCCCCGCGCCGTCGTGCCGTTCGTCGGCGCCAGCGACCACCTCCTGTTCGCCGACCGCCGCATCGGGATCCCGGCCGGCCACATCACCCGGTGGCCCAACCGCCTGCACCACAGCTCCCACGACACCACCGCCACCACCTCCCCGCAGGAACTGCACCGCAACGCGGTAACCATCGCCGCTGCCAGCACCGCACTATGCCTCGGCGGCGCCGCACTGACCGACATCGCCACGGCCATGTACGACCTCGCGGTGCAACGCCTCGTCACCGCCGTCAGCGACGACCTAGCCGGCACCGGCCCACTCACTGAGGCAGCCAGCCCCAGGGCCGCGCAGCGCGACAGGCTACGAAGGACTCACGCCGCCGCCGACGCCGCGTTCCA
>DASVVF010000184.1:0-4343 GCA_036386695.1 Catenuloplanes sp.
GTACCGGGCGACCCGGTGCCGCCAACGGTGACGCCGACCACCGGCCCCGCCGAGGACGTCGATGTGGCGATCGTGATGGAGTCGACGTACCCGTACCTGCGCGGCGGGGTCTCCGCCGTCGTCCACGACATCATCCAGGGCAACCCGGAACGGACGTTCGGGATCATCCACATCACCTGGGACCGGGACTCACCGCACACCCCGGTGTACGCCGTGCCGTCGAACGTCAAGTGGATCCGCCTGGTGTACCTGACCATGACGGAGCACACCGACCAGCTCTACCAGAGCGCCAGGGACGGGTTGCGCACCGGCCCGGCGGGGCGCCGGGCCCTGGCCGCGGAGGTCTTCGACGCGCTCGACGCCGTCCGGGCCGGTCGGATGGCCCCGCTGTGGAAGCTGTACGACGAGACGATCAACCCGCTCACCCGGACCCGTACGCTCTGGCCGCTGCTGGGCACCAAGGAGTTCATGCTGGCGGCGACCACCCGACTGCGCGGCGCCGGGTTGCCGTTCGCCCGACTGTTCTGGCTGTTGCGGGAGTTCTTCTCGCTGGCCTGCGCGGTGGCCGACGACGTCTTTCCGGCGGCCGCGGTCTACCACTCCCACACCACCGGGCTCGCCGGTCTGCTCGCCGCGGTCGCCGCCCGGCAGAACGACGGCCGGGTGCTGCTCACCGAGCACAACCTCTACACCCGCGACGCCATCAACACCCGGCTCAACCGCAGCATGGCCCGCCCGGTGAGAGCCACGGACTGGGCGACCGACACCGAGGTCACCCCGGAGGAACGGGGCTGGATGGCCTGGTTCATCGAGCTGGGTCGCATCGTCTACGACGCGGCCGACCAGATCACGTACCTCTATCCGGAGGCCGTTCCGGAGGCGCAGGCGTTGGGCGCGTCGCCGGCGAAGGCCTGCATCGTGCCCAACGGAATGCACGTGACCAGCTTTGACCGGCCGTACCAACGGCTGATCGAGCGGCGCGCCGCGCTGGCGTCGCGCCGAGACACGCCGCCGTGGCGGCTGGCCTACTGCGCGCGGCTCGTGCCGATCAAGGGCCTGTCCGATCTGCTGACCTCGGTGGCGACGCTGGTCGCCCGGGGCAACGTCCGGTTCACTCTGGACGTTCTCGGCCACGCCGACGAGGCTCCGGAGTACGCCCAGGCCTGCTACGACAAGTGCCGCGAGCTGGGCCTGGAGCGGCACGTCAGGTTTGTCGGCAGCCAGGACATGCGCGAGGTGCTCGGCGAGTACGACCTGCTGGTGCTGCCCAGCCACAACGAGGGCCAGCCGATGGTGGTGCTGGAGTTCATGGCGGTCGGCCTACCGGTGGTCGGCACCCGGGTGGGCGGGATGCAGCAGTTGGTCGTCGATCCGCTGGTCGGCGACGGCGGCCTCATCGGTCCGGCCGGGCTGCTGGTGGCGCCGCACGACACCGATGCCATGGCCGAGGCCGTCGAGCGGGTGCTCGGCGATCCGGAACGCTACGCACAGTTCGCCCGCAACGCCCGGGCCCGGGTGACGAACGTCTTCCCCCTCGACCGGGCGACGCGCCGGTACGGGGACATCTACGCCGACCTGGCCCTGGGCAGCCGGGTCTGAGCCCACCGCAGGTGGCGTGCCGCGCCGGGGTGGGTAGGAAAACCGACGGGTGCATTCGCGATGATGGATCGCATCCGTACCATGTGCAGTGGTCCCGACCCGGAGGGTAACGGCCCTGTCGTGGGGCGGTTCGGAGGCGGCACGATGGTGACACAGGAGTTCGACAGCCCGGCCCGGTGCCGTGAGCTGCGGGTAGGCAGGCGGCGAGCCGGCCGGCGGCAACCCGGCGGGGGTGTCCGATGACACCCCAGCAGGCGCTGTCCCGGTTCGCCGACGACCTTCGACGGATCCGTGAGCTGGCCGGCTCACCGTCGTTGAACCAGATCGTCGCCCTCACCACCCACCTGCGGTACCCGCTCGCCCGCTCCACCATCAGCGACAAGTTGAACGCCAAGTCGCTGGCGGAGTGGGACTTCGTAGTGTCTTTCGTGGACGCCTGCCGGACCTACGCCGACCAGAGCGGCGCCCCCCTGCCGGCGGAGCTGACCGACCTGGCCCGCTGGGACGTCACCCACCGCGACACGCTGCGGGAGATCGACGACGCGAAGACCGAGGTCCGGTTGTACGGGGCGGCGCAGCGCCAGATCGTCCAGCGCCACTGCGGCCCGACGACGCCCGCGACCTCGACAGCCGCGCGGTCCCCGGTGGTACCCCGTCAACTTCCCGCCATGACCCGGGCCTTCACCGGGCGGCACGAGGAGTTGCGGGTCATCGCCGACCTGGTCGACGAGGTGACCGGGGCGGGGAGCCCCCGGGTGCTGGCGCTCGACGGCATGGCCGGCATCGGTAAGACCGCCCTGGCCGTCTACGCGGCCCACCTGGCGGGCGAGCGGTTCCCGGACGGTCAGTTGTGGGTGGACCTGCGCGGCTTCGGCCCGGCGGACACGGCGATGGCCCCGATGGAGGCGCTCGCTGTGCTGCTCGACGGCCTCGGCGTGCCGGCCGACCAGATCCCGGCCGGTCCGCATGCGCGCTCGGTCCGGTACCGCAGCCTGGTGGCCGGCCGGCGGCTCCTGATCGTTCTCGACAACGCCCGCGACAGCGCCCAGGTGCGCCCGCTGCTGCCCGGTAGCGGTGCCTGCCTGGTCCTGGTCACCAGCCGGATGCGGCTCACCGGGTTGGCCGCCACCGACGGCGCCGACCTGCTGACGGTGGCGCTGCCCGATCAGGCCGAGTCGCGGGACCTGCTGGCCAGACGCCTCGGCGAGGGCCGGGAAATGGCCTGGTCCGAGGCGGCCGACGAGGTCATCGCGCGGTGCGCGCGCCTGCCGCTGGCGCTGAGCATCGTGGCGGCCCGGGCCGCCCACCCCGCCATCGGGCTGTCCGCGCTCGCCGACGAGCTACGCGAGGGCGACGGCAGCCTCGACGGTTTCGATGGCGGCGACCCGGCCTGCGACGTCCGCTCCGCGTTCTCCTGGTCCGTCGACCGGCTCTCCCCCGGCGCCCGGTCGTTGTTCCACCTCATCTGCGGCTATCCGGGCCCGGCGCTGAGCGCTCGGGCGTCCGCCAGCCTCGCCGGGGTGCCGGTGCGGGCGGCGAACCGACTGCTGGCGGAGCTCGCCGCGGCCAACCTGGTCACCCAGCCGGTCCCGGAGCGCTACGTCGTGCACGGGCTGTTGCGGGCGTACGGGGCCGAACTGGCCGGCGCGCCGGACCGGACGGCCGAACAGCAGGCGGCGATGCGCCGGCTCAGCGAGTACTACCTGCACAGCGCGTACGCCGCCGCCAAACTGCTGGACCACCACCGCCAGCCGATCCCGCTGCCGCCGCCGGCGGTCGGCGTCACGCCCGAGGTGCTCGACGGCTACCGGCCGGCGCTGAGCTGGCTGACGGCCGAATGCCCGGCGCTGCTGGCCGCCGTCAGCGCGGCGGGGGCCGCCGGATCCGACGCGTACGCCTGGCGGCTGGGGTGGACCCTGACCACCTTCCTGGACCGGCAGGGTCAGTGGCACGACCTCGTGAAGGTGCAGGAGACCGCGCTGTCGGCGAACCTGCGGCTCGGTTCCCTCGGCGGACAGGCCCAGTCACACTGCGGTCTGGGCCGCGCGTACGTGATGGTCGGCCGGCACGCCGACGCGCGGCACCAGCTGCGACTGGGGCTGGCCCAGTTCCGCGCGGACGGCAACTCGGCCGGTGTCTCCTGCGCCCAGTTCGACCTGGCGATCCTCGCCGAGCGGGAGGGCCGCCAACTCGCCGCGCTGGCCCGCGCCAATCAGGCGCTGCACCTGTATCAGCAGCTCGGCCACCCGACCGGCCCCGCCCGGGCGCTGGCCATGGTCAGCCGGCTGCAGGGCCAGCTCGGCGACGTCCACCGCGCCGTGCTCGGGTGCCAGCAGGCCATCCGCCTCCAGCAGCAGACCGGCGACCAGCGCGGCGAGGCCGCCAGCTGGGCCAGCCTCGGCATCGTGCGCAACTGCGTCGGTGACCTGGACGACGCTGCCAGCTGCAACCGGAACGTCGCCCGGCTCTCCGCCGAACTGGGCGATCGCTACTACGAGCGGGCCGCGCTGGCCCGGGTCGAGGTGCTGACCGGACGCGGGGCCTAGCCGGCACCGCCGGCCGGTCCGGGCCGGCGGTGGGCGGTGCCGGTGGTGTCCCTAGGGCCGCATCTCGTAGGCGCCGCAGAGGGCGACGACCTGGTCCCACACCCGGGCGGCGCGGGCCGGGTCGGCCTCCGGGCGGCGTACCTGCGTCAGGGCCCAGGCGGCCTGCGCCTCGGTGGTGGCGGCCTTGCCGTGCAGTTC
>DASVVF010000185.1:0-7326 GCA_036386695.1 Catenuloplanes sp.
CGCCCAGGTGCCCAGGACGATGGCCGCGCCGGGAATGACCTTGGCGAACGTCCGCTTGACGGCACGGATTCCGGCCATCTGGGCCAGCTTGACACCCAGCGTCACCATCAGCCGGCCCATCGGCACACCGCCGGTGGCGGCGGACAGGGCGGCGGCGCGTTCCCGCCCGGCCGCCACGCCCAGCGCCAGCCTGGCGGTCTCGGCCACCTTGTGCACCTTCTGCAGGATCAGCAGGTCGGTGGCCCGGTCCGGGTGGGTCGGGTCGATCCCGTAGGCGGCCGCGATGTGCAGCACCATCCGCGCCTGCGTCCACGCCAGCACGCCGATGTCGACCATCGCCCCGGGCAGCCCGGCGGCACCGGAAACCGCCCCGGACAACCGGGCCAGGTTGGTGAACCGCTTGACCGCCATGCCGGCCAGCGCGTCGGGGCGAACCCCCGGCTGGGTGGCGCGGGCGTGCTGCGCCCAGGTGGCGGCCTCCGGACCGAACCGGCGGACGGCTTCCAGGGCGAGATGCTCGGGAGCGTACTGCGGGTCCTGGCGCATCCGGTCCCACAGCGTCCCGGGCGGGGCCAGGTCGGTCGGGTCGGTCTGGTCGGCCACGGCGGGACTCGGCTCTGTCATGACGGGGGCTCCTGGGCCTGATCGCGGACTGGTTTCTGCCATTGTGCCGGTGCCGCGCACCCCGGGCTGGTCAGCCGGGACTCACCGCCGGCCGCGCAGTCGGGCCAGCACGCTTCGCAGCTTCTGCTGGTTCGACGGCTTCGACAGCTGCTGCTGCCCCTGGGTGATCAACCGCTTGCCTTGCGGACTGGCAAGGAATGTCCTGATCCGCTGTCCCAATGTCGCCATCTGTCCTCCTGAGTCGGCCTGCCTTCTTTGTCTACCCAGAGTGTCGCGGCGACAACCGTCATCTGATGGTCCGAAAGGCCGACCTCCGCCGCCGCACGACCAAAAGGCCGCCATGACCCATAGCGGTCTTCGCTGCTGAGGAGCATGGTCTTCCCATGCTGAACGGCGGCCAACCGGCAACGCCGGTACGGGCGACCCCGCTGCTGATCGCCTCCGTGTCGTTCGCCCTCGGCGCGGTCGGCTGGATGACCGCGAGCTGGCTGTCCCCATCGGCACCACCACCGGCGGCGTGGGCGCTGGTCCTGCTCAGCGCCGCACTGGCCGCGTCGGCGTGCTGGCGGACGGCCGGCGCCCCCGGCGTGGCGGGGGCGGCCCGTCAGTTCTGGCGCCGGTTCGCCGTGGCCTGTCTGCTGATCACGGTGGCCACGGCCTTCAACGCCCACGATGCCGTGGCCGGCCCGGGCGCGCCCACCCAACGCACCGGTCCCGAGGCGATGGCCAGCTACCTGGCCGGCGTCGTCCTGGTGTTGTGGGCGCTCCTGCGCCTGCCGTCGGCCATCGGCCAACGCCCCGGCAGGTGGCTGCGGTTCCTCCTCGACACCGGGACGATCATGATCACCGCCGGGCTCTTCGCCTGGTTCTTCTCGTTGCGCCATGTCGACGAATGGACGGCCTCGGTCGGCTCGGTCATCCCGCTGGTCGTGGTGATGCTGCTCGGCTTCGCCAGCGTGCTGGCGTTCGCCAAGGGAGCCCTGGTCGGATACGCCGCGCTGGACCGGCGGGCGCTGCACCTGTTGGCCGCCGCGGCCTTCGTGGCGGCCGGCGGGGGCGCGCTCGCCCCCCTGCTGGCCGGGCGCTCGGACCTCAACAACGCGCATTTCACGGTGCCGCTGACGATGATGCTGGTCACGCTCGCCGCGGATCGGCAGCACCGGGCGACCGGCCGGACGCCACACCCGCTGCCACGCTGGCGGGCGTTCAGCCCGGTGCCGTACGCGGCGGTGGCGGCCAGCGACGCCCTGCTGCTGGGCGTGGCCGCCGACAGCGGACCGGTTCCGCTGGTTGTCGCCGGCGCCGCCGTGCTGCTGACCGTTCTGGTGGCGGTGCGCCAGTTGGCCGCCCTGCGGGAGAACTCGCGGCTCCTGCGGCGGGTCGACGCGAACCTGGTGGATCTCAAGCGCTACCAGGACGAGCTGACCCACCAGGCCACCCATGACGATCTGACCGACCTGGCCAACCGCAGTCTTTTCGAACACCGGGCCCGGCAGGCGCTGGCCACGAGCCGGCAGGGCGGGTTGCTCAGCCTCGCCCTGATCGACCTCGACGACTTCAAGGCGATCAACGACCGGCTCGGCCACGCCGTCGGCGACGCCCTGCTGGTCGCGGTGGGTCAGCGGTTGCGCGAGTGCGTCCGGCACGGCGACACGGTCGCGCGCCTCGGCGGCGACGAATTCGGGCTGCTGCTGCACGACGTCGGCGCGCGGGAGGCCGCCGACGTCCTGGACCGGGTCGGCGTGGCGCTCAGCCGCCCGGTCAGCGCGGCCGGCCACGAGCTGCTCGTCCGGGCCAGCATCGGGCTCGCCGAGACATGGCCGGGCGCCGGTCCGCAGGAACTGCTGCGCCGCGCCGACCTGGCCATGTACGCGGCGAAGGAGCGCGGCAAGGGCCGGTACGCCCGCTACGACTCGGAGCTGGAACAGCATCAGGCGGCGGACGCCCAGCTCGGCGCGGAGCTGCGTCAGGCGTTGGACCGTGGCGAGTTCCACCTGGTCTACCAGCCGATCGTCCGGTTGCCGGACGGGGCGTGGGTCGGTGTGGAGACCCTGGTGCGGTGGCGGCACCCGCAACGCGGCCTCATCCCGCCCAACGACTTCATCGCCACCGCGGAGCGGACCGGACTGATCGTCCCGCTCGGCGACTGGATCCTGCGGACCGCCTGCCGGCAGGCCGCCGCCTGGCTCGCCACGTACGGCGACGACGCACCGGCGGAGGTCAGCGTCAACGTCTCGGCCCGCCAACTACGCGAGCCGGGCTTCGCCGCCGACGTCGCCGACGCCCTGCGGGCCGCGGAGCTGGCAGCGGGTCGGCTGATGGTGGAGGTCACCGAGACCGCGGTCTTCGACGGCGGGGTGGCGCTGGACGCGGTGCGGGCGGTGGCCGACCTGGGGGTGGGCGTGGCGCTCGACGACTTCGGCACCGGGCACTCGTCCCTGGGCCTGTTGCGCACCTGCCCGGCCGACACGCTCAAGGTCGACAAGTCTTTCGTCGACGGGATCGGCGGCACCACCGAGGAGGCCGTCATCGCCACCGCCATGATCCAGATCACCAACGGGCTGCACCTGCAGGCGATCGCCGAGGGGGTGGAGACCGCCGAGCAGGCCGAGACCCTGCACCGGTTGGGCTACCGGTTCGCCCAGGGGTACCACTTCGCCCGGCCGCTGACGGCCGAACAGGTCGAGGAACATCTCATCGGCGGGCGCTCCCGGGTCAACGCCTGAGCTCCCCGGTCACCGCCTGAGCTCCCCGGGTCACCGCCTGAGCGCCCGGGGCGGCGGCTCCGGCGGGCGGCCGGGGGTCGCGGCGACCGCGCCGCTCCAGCAGCGGGGCGCCGGCCGCCGGGGGCCCCGGGGTCGCCGCCGCGACCGGGCACGGGTAGGAATGTGGAGGTACGCGGGGGGGTTGTCCATGTCGGCGCCCACCATCCCGTGGGCCACGCCACAAGGAGGCCGCAGCGTGCTCGACCCAGCCCGTCTCTACGAGCTCACCGGGGATCCGCCGGCCCTGGACCGCCCGGTGCTGCTGCAGGCGCTGACCGGCTTCGTCGACGCGGGCAGCGCGGTCCAGCTGTCGCGCCAGCACCTGCTCGACGGCCTCGACAATCGACCGCTGGCGGTGTTCGACGTCGACCAACTGCTCGACTACCGGTCCCGCCGGCCGTCCATGATCTTCGCTGAGGACCACTGGGAGAGCTACGAGCAGCCCCGGCTGGAGCTGCACCTGGTGCACGACACCGGCGACACGCCGTTCCTGCTTCTCGCCGGCCCGGAGCCTGATGTGCAATGGGAGCGTTTCATCGCCGCGGTGACCGGGCTGATCGAGCGCCTGGACGTGCGGGTGACGCTGGGCCTGAACGGGATTCCGATGGCCGTGCCGCACACCCGGCCGGTCGGGGTCACCGCCCACGCCACCCGGCGGGAGCTGCTGGACGAGCACGAGTCCTGGCTGCAACGCGTCCAGGTGCCGGCGAGTGTGGGAAACCTGCTGGAGTTCCGGCTCGGCGAGAGCGGGCGTGACGCGATGGGCTTCGCCGCGCACGTGCCGCACTATCTGGCCCAGACCGACTACCCCGCCGCGGCCGAGGTGCTGCTGACGTCGGTGTCCCGCTCCACCGGCCTGCGGCTGCCGACCGACGACCTTCGTGCCGCCGGTGAGCTGGTGCGCGCCGAGGTCGACAAGCAGGTGGCCGAGGACGAACAGGCCACCAGCCTGGTCGCCGCCCTGGAGCAGCAGTACGACGCGTTCCTGCGCGGGCGGCAGGGCACCAGCCTGCTGGCCGGGCGCAGCGGCCCGCTGCCGACGGCCGAGGAACTCGGCGCCGAGCTGGAACGCTTCCTGGCCGAACAGACCAAGGGCGGCGGGGAGCCGCCGGTCCCCCCGCGTTGAACCACCCGCGCCGAGCGCGCTAGCCGCACCGCAGCGGTCCCGGCCCGGTCGGCGGGCAACCGGGGCGCCCACGGCTGACAGGACAGCGGGTGGACGCCCCGGTCGGTCCGGGTGGACCACCGTGAGCCGCGACCGGCCGGTGACGTACCCGTCCCCGGCCAGGGCCGGCTGCCGGTAACGGCGTCCTGTCCCATCGGCACCCCGGGTGCGCAACTTCGGCTTCTGCCGACGGCCGTGGCGAACCGGTTCGTCCATGGGGTACGCGGCGCACGTCCCGCACTACCGGGCCCAGGCCACCTACCCGGCGGCCGCCGAGCTGCTGCTGGACTCGGTCGCCCGGAGCACGGGCCTGGTCCCGCCGACCGGGGAGCTACGCGAGGCAGCCGACCTGATCCGCGTGGAGGTGGACAAACAGGTCAGCGAGGACGAGCAGGCGAGCCGGCTGTCCAGTCCCTGGAGCAGCAGTACGACGCGTTCCTGCGCGGCCGCCAGGGCAACCTGCTGGCCGACTCGAACGGCCCGCTGCCGACGGCCGAGGAGCTGGGCGCCGAGCTGGAACGCTTCCTCGCCGAGCAGGCCACCCGGCGGAACACATCAGCTCCCAGCCGACGTCGGCGTAGGCATGCTCCTGGAACCGGTCGATCACGAGATGCCGGGGGCTCGGCGCGCCGACCGCCGCCAGGGCCTCCCCGACGGCGAGCGCCCAGCTGCCGTACGCGAGCCCGACCTCGACCGCCGTCTCGACGCCCTCGGCGATCAGCAGGTCACGGAGCAGGTCGCAGTCGCGCTCGGGCAGGGTGACCGTCTCGAAGTCCAGGTCGGCGCCGCGGATCCACACCGGCCCCTCCCGGGCGAGCCGGCCACGCACCTCCCGAATGCGCGTCCCACGCTCATCGGTCACCATCTACGCCAGTCTGGCAGCGGGGCTACGCCGTGGTGACGGGCACCGGCCGTGGCGGCTCGGTCGAGGCGTCCACCACAGTGGCGTCGCCGACCGGCTGGTCCAGGTCGACCACGTGCTCGCGTACCACGGCCGAGTTCGACACCGGCTCGTCCGCGTGCGGGGTGCGTTCCTGGACCCACACCCGCAGCCGCACCTGCCCGGCGTCGCGCTGGACGTCCACCCGGTCCACCGGGCGGGCCGAGTCGGACAGCGCCGACATCGCCACCCGCAGGTGCAGTTGCCGGTCGGTGGCGGCCGGCTGCCGCGCCAGCGCCACGTTCAGCGCCGGCACCACCCGGATCGGCGCCGGCTCGGCCGGCGTCGATCCGCCACAGGCGGCCACCGCGGCCAGCATGCCGACCGCGATGACCATGCCTTTGGTACGTCGCAAAGCGGTGCTCCGTGTCAGGAAAGGTTCCGGACCGCCTGGTACAGGTTGTAGGCGCCGTCACCGAAGTAAGGGCCGTAGATCTGGGTCAGGTCGTCGCCGAGGTGGTAGCTGTTGACACTCACGGTAGATCAGATCCTGGCCGTCGAAGGGCGCGTTGAGCGGGAAGCCGAAGTGCCACACGGACGGCGTACCGGGCCCGTTGATCCGGATGCCCTGGGTGCCGGTCAGGTCCGCCAGCTTCTGCCCGCTGCCATTGGTGAACATCACCGCGGCGCCGACGTCGTAGCCGCGGTCACCGTCGTTGATCCAGCCGTCCAGGGCCCACAGCTCCCGCGCGGTCCAGGTGCCGAGCGGACGGTCGTTGTAGTGGTCGGGGAAATGACCAGGCCGGACAACACCCGCGCCAGCGCGCCGGCTTCCGTATCCCCGGGACGGTGCCGCTGGCCACCTACAAACGGACGGAGGCCAGGCCGTTGGCCAACTTCAACCGGACTGGCCATCTATCGCCGGACGGGACACCGATGGAGTCCCGTAACACTGGGCAGCACGGCGTTCGTCGATTAGAATGTATGTACTAATACCGCTGCTGACCTGCGATCATGCGGGCCTCCGGCGGACTTCGCCAAGCCAGCATCTGCTGCAAGGAGGCGCCGTGACGACGCCCACTGTCCCTGCCCCTTATGCGACCCTGCTCGGCTTCACCCGCTACGTCACCCGCACCGGTCCGGCCAAGGCCACCTTCGTCGGCGGGTTGCGTCGCCAGCGCGAGCGGCGTTCCGGTTTCAACCCGCACGGCCAGTTGGTCAAGGCGCTCAAGGCCGACATCCAGTTCCGCACCGGCGGCACCCACCTGGCCGGGGTGGTCGATGTGGTGAAGCCGCGCTGGCGCCCGCTCTACGAGGCGGTCAGCCCGGGGGCGACCCACTACCTGGAGTCGCTGGGCCCGGTCGGACAGGTACGACTCGTGCCCACTCACGACGCGCTGGGCATGGTCGGCAACCTTCCCGTCAAGATCAACCCCCACTTCGGCCTCCGGTACGCCGACGGCCGACGGGAGGCGGTGCGGCTGCACTTCGACGAGCAACCGCCCACCCCGGAAGCCGTCACCGCCACCCTGCACCTGATGTCCCGCCACATGTCCCAGGTGCTGACCAGGGCCGAACCCGTCCTGGTCGACCTGCGGCGCGGCACGGTGCACCGGCCGGATCCCGGGGTGAAGACCGCCGAGGTGGAGCGGTGGCTGACCGGCGAGGCGGCGGCGTTCTCGGCCATCTGGGGAGCCCCGGCGGCCTGACGGTCACCGGGCGGCGGGTCCTTCCCCGGTTTCCGGCGGGGAAGGACTCAGGTGCAGGACGGTTGCGACGATGTTCCCGAGGTCAAGCAGGTCAGCTCAGGTCGGGGGCATGATGTTGCGGTTCACACGGATGGCGATGCTGGTGGCGTTGAGCGCGGTGGGCGCCGGTACGGGACTGCACCC
>DASVVF010000186.1:0-3113 GCA_036386695.1 Catenuloplanes sp.
CGTGGGGCGCTCGCTGCGCGCGGCGATCGACCTCAAGGCGCTCGGCGAGTCGACGATCGCCGTCGACTGCGACGTCCTGCAGGCCGACGGTGGCACCCGCACCGCGGCCATCACCGGGGCCTACGTCGCGCTGTACGACTCGGTGAACTGGCTGGCCGGGCGCAAGTCGCTGGCCGGCAAGGTGGAGAAGGTCATGCACCGCTCGATCCAGGCGGTCAGCGTCGGCATCATCGACGGCGAGCCGCGGCTGGACCTGATGTACCTCGAGGACGTCGCCGCCGAGGTGGACATGAACGTGGTCTGCACCGGGGACGGGGACTTCGTCGAGGTGCAGGGCACCGGCGAGGCCGGGGTGTTCCGCCGCGACCAGCTCGACGCGTTGCTCGACCTGGGGCTGGCCGGCTGCGCCGAACTCGCGCAGGCGCAGCGGTCGGCGCTTGAGCTGTGACCAGACTGCTGTTGGCGACGGCCAACCCGAAGAAGCTCATCGAGCTGCAGCGCATTCTCGACGCGTCGCTCGGCGCGCACCGCGCGGAGCTGGTCGGGGTGGGGGACCTGCCTGACTACCCCGACGTACCCGAGACCGGCCTGACCTTCGGCGAGAACGCGCTGATCAAGGCCCGGGCGGGGGTGGAGCGTACCGGCCTGCCCACGGTCGCCGACGATTCCGGACTGGCCGTCGACGCCCTCGGTGGGATGCCGGGGGTGTTCAGCGCCCGGTGGTCCGGGCGGCACGGCGACGACCGGGCCAACCTGGAGCTGCTGCTGGCGCAGATCAGCGACCTTCCCGACGAGCACCGCGGCGCCGCCTTCGTGTGCGCCGCGGCGCTGGTCCTGCCCGGCGGCAAGGAACACCTGGTGGAGGGCCGCCAGGTTGGCCGGCTGCTGCGCGGCGGGCGCGGCGACGGCGGGTTCGGGTACGACCCGATCTTCGTCGGTGAGGGGGACAGCCGGACCAACGCGGAGCTGACCCCGGCGGAGAAGGACGCGATCAGCCACCGCGGCCAGGCCCTGCGCGCCCTGGCCAAGGTGATCGCCAGGGAACTCGACCGCTGAGCCACGGCGTCCACTGACCGCGGGGTCAGTGCAGTGGGCCCAGGGTGGCTTCGATCGTTTCGCGTAGGGCGCGCCCGGCGACCACCTCCCGGGCCGCCTCGATCACCGGGGCGAGGAACACGTCCGGTCCGGGTGGCCCGGCGGCCACCTCCAGCGCCGCCACGGCGGCCCGGCCGGCCGGCGACGGGCTCAGCGGCGCCCGCAACTGCAGGCCGCGTACGGCGGCGAGCAGTTCCACCGCCAGCAGGCTGGTCAGGTTGTCCAGGACGGTGCGCAGCTTGCCGGTCGCCGCCCAGCCCATCGAGACGTGGTCCTCCTGCATGCCGCTGGTCGGCAGCGAGTCGACCGACGCCGGGGCGGCCAGCCGCCGGTTCTCCGCGACGATCCCGGCGGCGGTGTACTGGGCGATCATCAGCCCGGAGTTGACCCCCGGGTCCGGGGTCAGGAACGGCGGCAGGTCACGGGACCGGCAGACGTCCAGCAGCCGGTCCACCCGGCGTTCGGCGATCGCGCCGACCTCGGCGGCGGCGATGGCCAGGAAGTCGGCGGCGAAGCCCAGTGGGGCGCCGTGGAAGTTGCCGGTTGACTCCACCCGCCCGTCCGGCAGCACCACCGGATTGTCGACAATGGAGCGCAGCTCCCGGTCGGCGACGTCGGCCACGAACCCGAGGGTGTCCCGGGCCGCCCCGGCGACCTGCGGGGCGCAGCGCATCGAGTACGCGTCCTGCACGGCGTGCAGCAGGTCGTCGCGGTGCGAATCCATGATCGCCGAGTCCTGCAGCAGCCGGTGGATGTTGGCCGCCGACACGGCCTGGCCGGGGTGCGGGCGGATCGCGTGCAGCTCGGGCCGGAACGGGCGCTCCGAGCCGAGCATCGCCTCGATGGCCAGCGCCGCGGTGACGTCCGCCATGGTGAACAGGTGCCCGGCGTCCTCGACGGCCAACAGCAGCATGCCCAGCATGCCGTCGGTGCCGTTGATCAGCGCCAGGCCCTCCTTGGCGGCGAGGTCCAGCGCCGGCAGCCCGGCGGCGAGCAGCGCCGGTGCGGCGTCCTGGCGGGTGCCGTCCCCGCCCACCACCCAGCCCTCGCCGAGCAGCACCAGCGCGCAGTGGGCCAGCGGGGCCAGGTCACCGGAGGCGCCCAGCGAACCGTGCTCCGGCACCCACGGGGTGATCCCGGCGTTGAGCAGGTCGACCAGCCCCTGGGCCAGGGCCGGCCGGACGCCGGAGTGGCCCAGCGCCAGCGAACGCGCCCGCAGCAGCATCATCGCCCGCACCACCTCGCGCGGCATCGGCGCGCCGACACCGGCGGCATGCGAGCGGATCAGCGCGTGTTGCAGCTCCGCCCGACGTTCCGGGGCGATGAACGTGTTCGCCAACGCGCCGAAGCCGGTCGACACCCCGTAGACCGGCCGGCCGGCGGCTTCGATCCGCTCCACGATCTCCCGGCTGGCGGCCATCGCCTGGTAGGTCGCGGGGGCGAGCCGCACGCCCGCGTCGTGGCGGGCCACGGCGAGCAGGTCGGCGGGGCGGATACCGGTGGGCTGGATGATGATCATGTGAGCACTCCGTTGTGCATTACCGTGCGGATCAGCGGGACGCCGGGCCGGTAGGCCAGGTGCAGGTACGACGGTGCGTCCAGCACCATCAGGTCGGCCCGGGCGCCGACCCGCAGCACGCCGACGTCGTCGCGGCGCAGCGCCCGGGCGCCGCCCGCGGTCGCCGCCCACACCGCCTCCGCCGGGCTCAGCCGCATCTCCCGCACCGCCAGAGCGATACAGAACGGCATCGAGGAGGTGTACGACGAGCCGGGGTTGCAGTCGGTGGCCAGCGCCACGGTCACCCCGGCGTCGACCAGTCGCCGCCCGTCCGGGTACGGCGACCGGGTGGAGAACTCCGCCCCCGGCAGCAGGGTGGCGACCGTCGTCCCGCCGGCGAGCGCATCGACGTCCGCGCCGGTCAGGTGGGTGCAGTGGTCGGCGCTGGCCGCGCCGAGCTCGACCGCCAGCTGCACACCGGGACCGGCGGAGAGCTGGTTGGCGTGCACCCGCAGGCCCA
>DASVVF010000187.1:0-3624 GCA_036386695.1 Catenuloplanes sp.
CACGCCCCGGGCCCCGCGCCGACCGGCTGCGGGTGAGCCGGTCCAGGGTCGCGGTATGGCGCGTCCACAACGCCTCGCGGCAGGCCGCCTCGGCGGCCCGCCCCCGGATCACCACGTCCGGGTCCGCCTCGGCCGCCGCCACCAGGTCGTCCCGGCGCAGCCACCCCTGACCCAGAGCGATGTCGAACAGAAAGCGCCGCTGGCCACGGTCCGCACCGGCGGCCACCGCCTGGCGTAGGGCGGGCGGCGCGGCGACCAGCGCCGCCAACACCTGGGTGCCGGCGAAACCGCCGCGGCGGCGGCCCTCCACCGCCAGGGCGGTCGGCAGTACCGCCGGGAGGTAGGTACCGGGGTCGTCGGCGAGCAACAGCACGAGGCCGGCCCGGGCCCGGTCACGTACCGCCCGCACCCAGTCGCCGGTACGCATGACCAACAACGGGAGGAACTCCGGGCACGGCCCGGCCAGCATGGCCGCCACCGCCCGCTCCCGTATTCGCCCGTCGCCGTGCGCTGGAAACCGCCAGCGCGACGGGACCGGGCGACCCGCGGTCGAGTTTGCCGGCCAAGTCCGCCAGGACCGGTGGATAGTACGGGGAAGACCACGGGACATCTCGGATATGCGCGTCCAGCCGCCCCAGCGCCCGGGGGTCGCCGCCCAACTCCCGCACCGCGCCCCGGCCCAGCGCCTCGTCGCCCGAGGCGTCGATCGCTGCCAGGACGTGGATCAGGCGGTCGAGTGCCTCCGAACCCCGGCACGACGCGTCCGCTACCGCCGCCGCCACCGGGGGCACCCCCGCCGGCCGGGTCGGGGCACCGCGGGCGCGCCGGAAGGCTCTGGGCATCCACATCATCGGGCCATGGTGCCGCATCGATCAGCGGGTCCGGGCGGGTTTTCGCCGCCACCGGCCACCGGCGGCCGAACCGGGGCCACGTGGCGTCGCCGCCGCGAGGCGCCGCGTGGCGCCGCTACCGGGCGAGGTCGTCAGCGGGAGAACTGGTGGACCCGGCGGCGGGTCTGTGCCGGCAGGTTGGTGTCGCGGGCCCATGCCGCGGCCACGGCCTCGGGCCGACCGGCCCGCCACAGCCAGGCGATGTCGCGGCCGAAGGACCAGCCCAGCAGCGCCAGGGCGCCGCCGACCAGGATGATCGCGAGGGGTTTCGACAGCACGTCGGCGCCGGCCACGACCAGGACGATGCCCTGCACGGCCGCCACGGCCTTGCGGGCGAGCGTCGGGGGCAGCGGCGCCCGCAACCAGGGCAGCAGGTAGGCGGCCGCCACGAACAGGTAGCGGAACGCTCCGATCGCCAGCACCCAGAGGCCCAGGGATCCCGCGACGAAGACACTCAACACCAGGATGAGGAAGGCGTCCGTCTCCATGTCGAAGCGGGCCCCCAGGGCGGAGGTTGTCCCGGTACGCCGGGCGACCTGGCCGTCGACCGCGTCGAGGACCAATGCCACGGTGGCGAGCGTCACCAGGACCCCGACCGGTGCGCTGCCGCCGACGGAGTCGGCCACGACCGCCGCCACGCCGCCGACCAGCGTCGCCCGGGCCAGGGTGACCAGGTTCGCCGGTCCCAGCGAACGCATCCCGGCACGGTGCAGGGCGTGGCTGAGCAGTAACCAGACGGTCACCGCGTACGTCGCACCGGTCACCCACCCCGCCGAACCGAGTCCGACGCCTGCCGCCATCGCCATTAACAGGGCAAATTGGGCAACCATTCCCGCGGTCGGGCCATGGCCCGACGCGGTCAGCTCGTGACCTGACAGGCTGTTACTGGTCCGGACGCTTACAGTCACCATTCCTCCGTAGCGTATGGCGCGAAAAGGCGGGCCGCGTATGGTTGTCGCACCTTCCCTGAAACACGGGAAATTCGAACGGTTGGTTCAGCCGGCGGAGGAGGTATGCCGATGCCGATGCCGGCTCGCGCCTTCTGGCTCCGCTCCCCGGGCCACGGCGAGATCCGACCGGTGACGGTGCCGCGACCCGGCGTCGATGAGGTGCTGGTGCGTACGCTCTTCTCCGGGGTGAGCCGGGGGACCGAGACCCTGGTGTTCCGCGGCGGCGTGCCGCCGAGCCAGCACACGGTGATGCGTGCCCCGTTCCAGGACGGCGACTTTCCCGGGCCGGTCAAGTACGGGTACCTCAACGTCGGCGTCGTCGAGGCGGGCCCGCCGGCACTGCTCGGCCGCACCGTCTTCTGCCTCTACCCCCACCAGACCCGCTACGTGGTCCCGGCGGGCGCCGTCACCCCCGTACCGGACGCGGTGCCAGCGGCGCGGGCCGTGCTGGCCGGCACCGTGGAGACCGCGGTGAACGCGCTGTGGGACGCCGCACCACTGGTCGGCGACCGGATCGCGGTGGTCGGCGCCGGCATGGTCGGCTGCTGCGTCGCCGCCGTACTCGCCCGGTTCCCCGGGGCCCGGGTGCAACTCGTCGACGCCGACTCCGGGCGGGCCGCCACCGCCGCGGCGCTCGGCGTGGACTTCGCGCTACCCGCCGACGCCGCCGGCGACTGCGACCTGGTCATCCACGCCAGCGCCAGCCCCGACGGCCTGGCCCGCTCGCTGGAACTGCTCGCCCCGGAGGGCACGGTGGTCGAACTCAGCTGGTACGGCGACCGCCAGGTCACGGTGCCGTTGGGCGAGGCGTTCCACTCCCGCCGCCTGGTCATCCGCGGCAGTCAGGTCGGTACGGTCTCGCCGGCCCAGCGGGGGCGGCGCGGCTTCGCCGACCGGCTGGCGCTCGCTCTGGACCTGCTCGCCGACCCGGCGTTCGATGCGCTGATCAGCGGGGAGTCGGAGTTCGACCAGCTGCCGGAGGTACTCCCTCGGCTCGCCAGCGGCGAGCTTCCCGCGTTGTGCCATCGCGTCAGCTATCCCGCGCCCATCGACCCGCCTGGAGAGTGAACCGTTGTTCAGTGTCACCGTCCGTGACCATATGATGATCGCGCACAGTTTCCGGGGTGAGGTCTTCGGTCCCGCCCAGCGGCTGCACGGGGCGACCTTCATCGTGGACGCCACGTTCCGCCGCCCCGAGCTCGACGCGGACAACATCGTCGTGGACATCGGCCGGGCCGCGCAGGAGCTGGGTGACGTGGTCGGCGCGCTCAGCTACCGCAACCTGGACGACGAGCCCGCGTTCGCCGGGGTGAACACCTCGACGGAGGCGCTCGCCAAGGTCATCGCCGATCGGCTCGCCGACCGGGTGCACGCCGGCGGCCTCGGCGAGGGCGCCCGCGGCCTGACCGGCATCAGTGTCACCCTGCACGAGTCGCACATCGCCTGGGCCACCTTCGAGCGGGACCTGTGAGCGCGAGGAACGCAGCGCAGCGGAGTCCCGCAGTCGCGAACAACAACCGCACCGTGAGCGCGAGGAACGCAGCGCAGCGGAGTCCCGCAGTCGCGAACGAAACAATCGCACCGTGAGCGCGAGGAGCGCGAGGAACGCGGTGTGACGGTGCTCACGGCTGTGCCGGCGGTGCACATGGTGCTGCCGGGGAACGTCGACGACCCGGGCACGCCGAGCGGCGGCAACCGCTACGACCGCCGGGTGTGCCAGGCCCTGACCTCGTCGGGTTGGTCGGTGCGGGAGGTGGCCGTGCGCGGCGCCTGGCCGCGACCGG
>DASVVF010000188.1:0-11509 GCA_036386695.1 Catenuloplanes sp.
CGGAGCATCGTGCGCTCCGGGCCCACCGCTGCCTGGCGGGTCCAGGTCTGTCAGCGACCCGCCTTGGCGTGGAATTCGTCGACGATCTCCTGCGGGATGCGACCCCGGTCGGAGATGTCCTTGCCGGCGTTCTTCGCCCAGGCGCGGATCGCCCGGTTCTGCTCGCGGTCGGCGGTGGCGCCGCCGCGGCCACGCGCCGCCCGCCCGCCGACTACGACGCCGCCCCGGCCGACCCTCGTACCGGAACCGACGTACGGGGCGAATAGGTCACGCAATTTGTCGGCGTTCTTCTTCGACAGGTCGATCTCATACTGAATACCGTCGAGCGCGAACTTGACTGTCTCGTCCGCGTCGCCGCCGTCGAGGTCGTCGACGAGCTTGTGAATGATCTGCTTGGCCACGGGCCGTTATCCCTCCAAAGCATGTTCTCCCCTAATCAGAGAACAATAGCCGGTGGGCTGTACGGTCCGTCAATAGGATCGGCAAACTACTCCGGGCGGACCAGCGGGAACAGGATGGTTTCGCGAATCCCCAGACCCGTCAGCGCCATCAGCAGACGGTCGATTCCCATTCCCAAGCCGCCGCTCGGCGGCATTCCGTACTCCATGGCCCGGAGGAAGTCCTCGTCGAGTCGCATCGCCTCGGCGTCACCCTTGGCGGCGAGTTGGGCCTGGCTGACCAGACGTTCCCGCTGCACGACCGGGTCCACCAGCTCGGAATACGCCGTGGCCAGTTCGAAACCGAGCAGGTAGAGGTCCCACTTCTCGGTGAGCCCGGGCTGCTCGCGGTGACCACGGGTCAGCGGGGCGTTGTCCACCGGGTAGTCCCGCACGAAGGTCGGCGCGCGCAGGTCCGGCACGACCAGCTCCTCGAAGAGTTCCTCGGCCAGCTTCCCCGGGCCCCACTTGGGATCTACGGCCAGGTTGTGCTTTTCGGCGTACCGGCGGAGTTCGGCGATGCCGGTGTCCACGGTGACTTGCTCACCGAGCGCCTCGGAAAGAACGCCGTAGAGAGTCACCGACCGCCACTGGCCGCCAAGGTCGTACTCGGTGCCGTCGTGGTGGCGCACGACGTGGGAACCGGTGAGGGCGAACGCCGCCGCCTGGATCAGATCCCTGATCCGGACCGCCATGGTGTTGTAGTCACCGTACGCTTCGTAGGCCTCCAGCATCGCGAACTCCGGCGAGTGCGACGAATCGCTCCCCTCGTTTCGGAAGTTTCGGTTGATCTCGAACACCCGCTCGATCCCACCGACGACGCACCGCTTGAGAAATAGCTCCGGGGCGATTCGAAGATACAGATCAGTGTCGAGAGCATTGCTGTGCGTCACGAATGGACGGGCGGCCGCCCCGCCGTGCAGCAACTGCAACATCGGCGTCTCCACCTCAAGGTAACCGGACCCGTGCAGTGAGTCGCGAAGACTGCGTACCACCGTCGCCCTGGTGCGTACCATGTCGCGCGCCTCCGGACGCACGATCAGGTCGACGTACCGCTGGCGGACCCGGGCCTCCTCGCTCAGCGGCCGGTGCGCGACCGGCAGCGGGCGCAGCGCCTTGGCCGTCACCGCCCACGAATCCGCCAGCACGGAAAGCTCGCCGCGCCGACTGGTGATCACCTCACCGGTCACGCCGACGAGGTCACCCAGGTCGACGAGGCGCTTCCAGTCCTCCAGCGGCTGCGCGCCGACCCGGTCCAGCGACAGCATCGCCTGCAGTTCCGTACCGTCGCCATCGCGCAGCGTCGCGAAACAGAGCTTGCCGGTGTTCCGGATGAAGATCACCCGCCCGGTCACCCCGACCTGGTCACCGCTGGCGGCGTCGGTCGGCAGGTCGGCGTACCGCTCGCGGACCTCGGCCAGCCGGGCGGTGCGGGGAAAACCCACCGGGTACGGCTCGACGCCCTCGGCGAGCAGCCGGTCCCGCTTGGACCGGCGGACCCGCATCTGCTCCGGAAGGTCGTCGGCGGGCGGGGCGGCGGGGTTCTGCTCGGTCACGGCACGGCTTCCTGTCCACTGCGGCGGGTTGTACGGTTCGCCGCAGAGCGTACTCAACCGCCGTGCCGGCCCTCACCTGATAACCGGCAACCCGCGGCACCACCCAGCAGGCCGGCGGCGGCCTCACATGTTGCGCTCGTAGACCATCCGCAGGCCGATCAACGTGATCATGGGCTCGTGGTGGGTGATCGTGTGGCACTCCCCCAACACCACCGGGGCCAGCCCGCCCGTGGCGATCACCGCCCGGACCGGGCCCAGCTCCTCGGTCATCCGTTCGACGATCCGGTCGACCTGCCCGCCGAAACCGAAGTACATGCCCGACTGCAGGCACTCGACGGTGTTCTTGCCGATCACCGAACGCGGCCTCGTCGGTTCGACCTTGCGCAGCTGTGCCGCCCGGGCCGCCAGCGCGTCGAACGAGATCTCGATGCCCGGGGCGAACGCCCCACCGAGAAACTCGCCACGCCCACTGATCACGTCGAAGTTGGTGGTGGTGCCGAAGTCCACCACGATCGAGGGACCACCGAACAGGGTGTACGCCGCCAGGGTGTTCACCACCCGGTCCGCGCCGACCTCCTTCGGGTTGTCGATGGCCAGCTGCACCCCGGTCTTGACCCCCGGCTCGACCACCACGCTGGGGATGTCGCCGTAGTAGCGCTCCAGCATGGTGCGCAGCGAACGCAGCACCGCCGGCACCGTCGAGCAGGCCGCCACCCCGGTGATCTCGACGGCGTCGCCGGCCAGCAGCCCCCGAAACATCAGGCCCAGCTCGTCGGCCGTCGACCGGGCGTCGGTCTTGATCCGCCAGGAGTGCACCAGCTTGTCGCCGGCGAACGTGGCCAGCACGGTGTTGGTGTTTCCGATGTCGATGCAGAGCAGCACGTCGGCAGCCTAATGAAGCGGCCGGCGGGGCCGGAGGTCGAGGGCGATGTCCAGGATCGGCGACGAGTGGGTCAGCGCCCCGACCGACAGGTAGTCCACCCCGGTCGCCGCGTACGCCGCCGCGGTGTCCAGGGTCAGCCCCCCGGTGGCCTCCAGCTCGGCGCGGCCACCAACCGCCGCCACCACCTCGGCCAGCAGCTCCGGCGACATGTTGTCGCAGAGCAGGAAGTCGGCACCCGCCTCCACCGCCTCCACCGCCTCGGCGACCGTGGTCACCTCGACCTGCACCGCCACCTCCGGGAAGGCCTCCCGCACCCGCCGGTACGCCCGCGCCACCCCGCCGGCGGCGAGCTTGTGGTTGTCCTTGACCATGGCGACGTCGTACAGGCCCATCCGCTTGTTCGTGCCACCACCGGCGCGCACCGCGTACTTCTCCAGCGCCCGCAGCCCCGGGGTGGTCTTGCGGGTGTCCAGCACCCTGGCCTTGCCGCCGGCCAGGGCGTCGGCCCAGGCCCTGGTGTGCGTCGCCACCCCGGACATCCGGGACAGCAGGTTCAACGCGGTGCGCTCCGCGGCCAGCAGGTCGCGGGTCGGACCGGAGACCGTCGCCAGCACGTCGCCTCGGGCCACCCGCGCGCCGTCGTGGGCCTTCGGCACCAACTGCAGGGTACGGCTGGCGACCAGGTCGAAGACCGCCGCGGCCACCCCCAGACCGGCGAGTACGCCGTCGGCCCGCGCGACGATGTCGGCGGTGTCCACCTGGTCAGCGGGAATGGTGGCGACGCCGGTGACGTCGAGCCGCTCCGGCCCGAGATCCTCCTCCAACGCGGTACGCACGATCCGCTCCACGACGAGCGGGTCCAGCCCGACCGCCGCCAGCGCCTGAACCGTCGACAACCTCAGCACGGTGCCATCCCTTCGTTCGCGACTGCGGGGCTCCGCTTCGCTGCACTCCTCGCGCTCACCCCGCCATCCCTTCGTTCGCGACTGCGGGGCTCCGCTTCGCTGCACTCCTCGCGCTCACCCCGCCATCCCGTTCACAGTGCCTCCCAGGCCTGCCGCAACGCGCCGGCCGGACCGATCGAGTCGAGCACATGACCGAGCCAGCGGTCGTCGGCCAGCGGGAAATCCTCCCGCCAGTGGCAACCCCGGGTCTCCTGTCGGACGTACGCCGGGGCGACCAGCGCCACCGCTACGGTGAGCAGGTTGGTGACCTCCCACGCGTCGGTACGCGGGCGGTCCCGGCTGGCGCCCAGCCGGGTCAGCTCGGCCGCCGCGCCGGCCAGCGACGAGGCGGAGCGCAGCACGCCGGCGCCGAGGGTCATCGCCCGTTGCAGGCCCCCGCGCACCGCCGGGTCGACCACCCACCCGCCGGTCTGCGCGGTCCCCGGTTCCACCTGTGCGGGCAGGTCCCGCACGATGTCGTCGGCGATCCGTCGGGCGAAGACCAGCCCCTCCAGCAGTGAGTTGCTGGCCAACCGGTTGGCGCCGTGCACGCCGGTGCAGGCCACCTCGCCGCAGGCGTACAGGCCGGCGATGGAGGTGCGCCCGGACAGGTCGGTGCGCACCCCGCCGGAGGCGTAGTGGGCGGCCGGGGCCACCGGGATGAGCTGGTCGGCCGGGTCGACGCCGGCGGCCCGGCAGGACGCCAGGATGGTGGGGAACCGCCCCTCGAGGAAGGTCCGGCCGAGATGGCGGGCATCGAGGTAGACGTGGTCGGTGCCGGCCTCGCGCATCACCCGGTGGATGCCCTTGGCCACCACGTCGCGCGGCGCCAGCTCGGCCAGGTCGTGCCGGCCGAGCATGAATCGCTTGCCGTCGCCGTCGATCAGGTGGGCCCCCTCCCCGCGCAACGCCTCGGAGATCAACGGACGCTGCACAGAGGTCACCGAGGACGTCACGAAGGAGGTGGGATGGAACTGGACGAACTCCACGTCGGTCACCACCGCCCCGGCGCGTAGCGCCAGGGCCACGCCGTCACCGGTGGAGACCGCCGGGTTCGTGGTGGAGGAGAACACCTGGCCCATCCCGCCGGTGGCGAGCACCACCGCCCGGGCCAGGATCGCCCCGACCCCGTCATCGGTGCCCTCGCCCAGCACGTGCAGGGTGATGCCGCAGGCCCGGCCGGATCCGCCGCCCGGCCCCGGGGCCCCCCGCAACAGATCGAGCACCAGGGCGTGCTCCACCAGGCGGATCCACGGATCGCGCCGGACGGCGGCGTGCAGGGCCCGCTGCACCTCGGCACCGGTCGCGTCCCCGCCGGCATGGATGATCCGGTCGGCGCGGTGACCGCCTTCCCGGGTCAGCATCAGCGACCCGTCCGGGTGCCTGTCGAACTCGGCACCGGCCCGGATCAGCTCCCGTACCCGGGTCGGCCCCTCGGCCACCAGCACCCGCACGGCGGCCGGGTCGCACAGACCCACCCCGGCGATCTCGGTGTCCGTCGCGTGCGCGGCCGGCGTGTCCAGCGGGTCCAGCACCGCGGCGATGCCGCCCTGCGCCCAACGGGTCGAGCCGTCGTCAATGTTGACCTTGGTAACCACCGTGACGTGCAGCCCCGCCTCGCGAAGGTGCAGCGCGGCGGTGAGTCCGGCGATCCCGGAACCCACCACCACCACGTCGGTGGTCTCCACCCAGCCTGGTTGCGCCGCGGCGAGCCGAGGGGGCAGAGCCGGCAGATCCGGGAGTGGGGCAAGCATCCGCACAGTCAATACCGAGCCCGCCACGCCGGCGCAGCCGGGGCCGCGGGCTCCCGGTTACGGGGCCGGCTCGAACTGCACCGGCATCGCCCCGGCCCCGGCGCCCTTCATCGACCGGGTCAGCTTCTTGTCGTTGAGCCACAGGTAGCAGCGGACCCCGCGGTTGCCGAGCTGCCACTGGTCCTCGGCGGCGGGCAGGGACACCACCCCGGTCCGGAACCGGATGTTCGCATCGACGGGAAGTTTGGCGAACCCCGCGATGATCTTCCGACACTCGTCATGAAACCGGTCCCAATCCGCGTCCTTCTTCGGATACGGCCCCTCCGGGGCGTTCCACAATCCGGCGAACTCGGCGTTGTGCGGCTTCGCGCAGTCCGAGGGCGGCATCGTCTCGATCGCACCGGCCTTGTTCAGCCGTACCGCGTAACAGGTCAGCGTGATCGGCGACGCCGCCTTCAGCACACCGCTCAGGCTGCCGGTCCGGCTGACCGTCTCACCGTCGTCCTCGACGGTTGTCATCTCGGTCATGTCGCAGCGGAACCACCGCGCGCCGCCCGACCACGCCTCTGGGGACGGCAGGACCACGCCGAGCCACAACCGGCCCAGCCGCCAGTCGGCGCCGACGAAGTCCTTGGCCTTGCGGTCACACTCCTGGTAGGCGGTGCGGGCCTCCGCCGACCCCTTCGCCGGTGGGGCGTCCAGGCCCGCGGCGGCGGCCGGGAAGGCCCCCACGTGCACCGTCTCGGTCCGGTGGCTGGCGCTACAGTCCACCGCCTCGAACGAGGCCAGATAGCCCACCTCGCTGTACCCGGTGGTGTGGCAGGACCCGGCCGGTGGGGTGAACGGGGTGGGCGCGCTCACCGGCGTCCAGTCGTCGGCCAACTCACCGTCGATGCCCAGCGGTTTGCCGCAGCCACTCAACGGGGCGACCAGCAGGGCGCCGATCGTCAGCACCGTGAGCAGGCGCGACCGGCGTGGCAGGAGCCCGGCAGCGGTCGACGGGCGTCGCATCCGGCGTTGCATGGTGCAAACCTCCCGGGTGGAGCGTTATGAGCTGGAACCGACGGCGAGCATACGGGAGCCACCTGGGAACCTCGCCGGTCCGGCCGCGAGCCGACGGTACCGGTCGGGCCGCCTGCCGGCATGAAGTCAGCCGAACGGCCGCCGGTCAACCCGCCGGTGCCTGCTCACCCGGCCGGTGCGGCCGCCGGTCACCCGGCCGGCGCCTACTCACCCCGCCGGCGCCGGCTAAGCGGCCGGGACGGCGGACAGCCGGTCGCCGCGAACCAGGTCGCCGGCCATGCCGGGTACCGCACCGGCCGGATCGGCGCCCAACTCGATGATCCGGTTGGCGGAGTCGACGTGCACCACCCGGGGCTGCCAGGTCCGGGCCACCGCGTCGTCGAGTTGCGCGTACGAGATCAGGATGACCAGGTCACCCGGGTGCACCAGGTGCGCGGCGGCACCGTTGATACCGATCACCCCGCTGCCCCGCTCACCCGGGATCACGTAGGTCTCCAACCGGGCGCCGTTGGTCACGTCGACGATGGCGACCTGCTCGCCGGGCAGCAGGTCGGCGGCGTCAAGCAGGTCCTCGTCCACGGTGACCGAGCCGACGTAGTGCAGGTCCGCCTGGGTCACCGTGGCCCGGTGGATCTTCGACTTGAGCATCGTACGGAACATCGGAAAGCCTCTCGCGGATCAGGAGACGAGCTGGACCGGCAGGTTGTCGATCAATCGGGTGGTACCTACCCACGCGGCCACGAGCAACCGGGCCGGGCCGGTGGTCGGTGCGGGACCCAGGTCGGGGTCGGTCAGCACGAGGTAGTCCAGCTTGGCGTCGGCCGTACCGGCGTGGAACCGCTCCAGGGCGGCGGCGAGCACGCCGTCGGCGTCACCGCCCTGCTCCGCGGCGGCCAGTCCGGCCCGGAGCGCCGTGGACAGGGCCAGCGCGGCCTGCCGCTGCGGTGCCGAGAGGTAACGGTTGCGGCTGGACAGCGCCAGACCGTCCGGCTCCCGCACCGTGGGCACCCCGGCGATCTCCACCGGGATCTCCAGATCACGGACCATCAGCCGGATCATGGTCAGCTGCTGGTAGTCCTTCTCGCCGAAGAACGCCAGGTCCGGACGGGTGAGCTGGAGCAGCTTCAACACCACGGTCAGCACCCCGTGGAAGAAGCCGGGGCGGCTGGCGCCTTCCAGCAACTCCCCACGCGGGCCCGGATTGACCCGTACCTCCGGTTCACCGTGCGGGTACATCTGGGTCCGGGTCGGCGCGAACACCAGGTCCACCCCGGCCGCCCGGCAGACCGCCAGGTCGGCCTCGAACGTGCGCGGGTAGCGATCGAAATCCTCGTGCGGGCCGAACTGCAGCGGGTTGACGAAGATCGTGGCGATCACCCGGTCGGCCCGTTCGCGGGCGGCCCGCAGCAGCGCCGCGTGCCCCTCGTGCAACGCCCCCATGGTCATCACCACCGCCACGGTGCCGGTCAGCCCGGCCCGGGCCGAGGCCAGCTCGGCCCTGGTCCGCACCACGTCCGGGCCGTCGTGCCGGTCGCTCATACCCGGGCTCCGGGCCCCTGCCGGGCACCCTGCCGGCCGTCGGCCAGCACCCGCAGCAGCGCCTCGGCGTCCACCGGACGCAGCTGGCCGGCGGCGATCGCCCGGTCGGCCGTCCGCCGGGCCATCGCCAGGTAGCTGGGCACCGCCTCCGGGGCGGTGGTCGCGAGCCGGTCCAGATGCCGCCCGACGGTGCCGGCGTCGCCCCGGGAGACCGGGCCGGTGAGGGCGGCGTCGCCGAGGCGCAGCGTGTTGTCCAGCGCCGCCCGCAGCAGCGGCCCGAGCACCTTGCCGGGTTCGGCCACGCCGGCGTCCCGGAGCCGGTCCAGGGCATCGTTCACCAGGGTGACCAGGTGGTTGGCACCATGTGCCAGGGCGGCGTGGTAGAGCGCACGGTCCGCCTCGCGGACCCATTCCGGCACCCCGCCGAGGTCGGCGACCAGGCGGGCGGCGAACGGGCGCAGATCGGCGGGCGCCGTCACGCCGTACGAGATGCCGGCCAGCCGGTCGAGGTCACCGGCGTCGCCGGTGAACGTCATCGCCGGGTGCACCGCCAGCGGCCAGGCCCCGTGGGCGGTGGCCGGATCGAGCACCGCCAGCCCGTGCGCGCCGGACGTGTGGGCGACCACCTGGCCGGCCCGCAGCACACCCTCGGGGGCCAACCCGGCGGCCACCGGAGCGAGGGCGTCGTCCGGTACGGCCAGCAGGACCAGATCGGTGCCGGCCCGGGCCACCTCGGCAACCGGCAGGACAGCGGCCCGGGGTAGCAGTCGGGCGGCCCGCTCGCGGGCGGCCGGGGAGGTGGCGGACGTGGCGACCACCCGATGACCGGCGGCGGTCAACGCGGCGCCGAGCACCGCACCGACCCGGCCGACGCCGATGATGCCCACGGTCAGCGGGGCGGCGCGATGCCGGAGCCAGGGGCCGGGCGACAGTTCGGGGCCGGGCGACAGTTCGGGGTCGGGCGGTTGCCCCGGCCCGGCGGGGCGCAGCGGTGCGCTCATGGCGTGATCCAGTCCTCAGGTCAGGGGTACCGGTCAATCGCCAGTATGCCGGCGCGCCTCAGGGCACGACACGACATGTGCGGAACCCAACACCCGCCGATCTTGCCATGGCCGGTGGCCCGATCGGCGGGTGCGGGTGAGCGGTCAGCGCAGGAAGCCCGCATCCAGGAACTTGAAGTTGGTGTTCGCCCGGGGCTCGCCGTCCGCGCCGGTCTCGTCCGGGGTGTTGTGGCCGTCGTGCACCACCAACAGCCCACCGGGATAGCCGGGCAGCGGGGTCGACGTCACCGCCGCACCGTCGCATTCCTGGGAACCGTCCACCCGCGGGCCGTCGACCACCGCGAACCGCCCGATCGGCCGGTTGGTCCGCCGGTCGTAGGTGTAGAAGGTGTCGTCGCCCTGGCTGGACACCACCAGCGTGCCGGTCCTGCGGCCGGTCCGGTAGATGGTCAGCCCTTCCACGTCAGCGGCGATCCGGCCGCCGAAGCCCGGGTCGGCGGGGCGGTCCACGACGCACTCGTCCTGGACCGGGTCGTAGGCCGCCGGAATGCCGAACTCCCGGGTCCGCTCCACCGGCACCGGCCGGCCACCGAACTCGCCGTCGCCGATCGGCACCCGCCACAGGCCGACCGTCTCCTGCGCCAGATACGCCACTCCGTTGGCCGGGTCGACAACCGTGCCCTCCACCTGCGGGCCGTCGCCCGGATCGGCACACGGCGCCCACGTCGTGCCGTTGGGCAGCCGGAACGACGACGGCAGCGTCAGCCCGTCGACCTTGCGGTAGGTCACCCGGTCTCCCCGCGCGACCAGCTCGAACAGCCCCACCTCCGGCGTGCTGCGCCGGCTGACCAGTGCGTACGCCCCGCCGTCGGCCTGCCAGGCGGCCACCCCGTACGCGGTGCGCTGCGCGTTGACCTGTGCCTGGTCCGCGCTGAACGCGAACGGCACCCCGGCCGCGGTCACGTCGACCAGCCGGCCGGCGCGTGGGTCGATCCGGTAGAAGCGCAACTGGTCCCGCCCCCGGTCGCTGACCACGGCCAGGTCGACGGTGCGCCCACCCAGCCGGAATCCGCTCACCAGGTCGACGTTGTTGAACCGGCCCGCCTCATCGTCCGGACCGGGCGCCGGCGGCGTGGCGATCGCCTGCACCTCACGGCCGGTCAGGTCGTACACCCGCAGCCCGCCGTTCTTGGCGGTCGCCACCACCAGGCTGCGCGCGCGGTCGGTCGGGTGCACCCAGATGGCCGGGTCGTCAGCGTCGGCGTCGCCGCCCGCCTCGTCGTCGTAGAGCGCGGGCGTCTCGACCCGCGCCGGCACCGGGGTGGGCCCGGTCGCCGCCACGGCGGGGGTCGTCGGCAGCAGAACCAGGGGTATGGCCAGCGCCGCACAGCTGAGGAAAAGTCGCATGGAGCGGACCGTAGGCTGTGCACAGTGACAGCTGTTGAACCCCGGGTGAACGGCTGGCGGGCCGCCATGACCACCGCGTTGTACGGCACCGACGGCTTCTTCCGCCGCGCCGACGCCGGCCCGGCCGGACATTTCCGGACCAGCGTGCACGCCACCCCGACGTTCGCCGGTGCGCTGCTGCGCCTGCTCGGTAACGTGGACGCCGCCCTGGGCCGACCGGACCGGCTCGACGTGGTGGACGTCGGCGCCGGCCGCGGTGAGCTGCTGACCGCCCTGGCCGGGGCCGCGCCGCCGCACCTGGCCGGTCGGCTGCGGCTGACGGCGGTGGAGCTGGCCCCCCGGCCCGTCGGGCTGTCGCCGCGCATCGCGTGGCGGGCCGACCTACCCGACCCGGTACGCGGCCTGCTGATCGCCACCGAGTGGCTGGACAACGTGCCGCTCGACGTGGCCACCGTGGACGGTGCCGGTACGGTCCGGCTGGTGCTGGTCGACCCGACCACCGGCGCCGAGTCGCCGGGCGAACCGGTGACCGGCGCCGACGCGCACTGGCTGGCCCGGTGGTGGCCGTTGGCCGGGCGGCCGGCCGGCGACCGGGCCGAGATCGGACACCCCCGCGACACCGCCTGGGCGGCCGCGGTCGCCACCGTCGAGCGCGGCTGCGCGGTGGCCGTCGACTACGGACACCTGCGCGCCGACCGACCGGTCACCGGCACGCTGACCGGCTACCGCGCCGGCCGGCAGGTCACCCCGGTACCCGACGGCAGCCGGGACCTCACCGCACACGTCGCCGTCGACGCGGCCGCGGCGGCCGCCGGCCGGCCGTACACCCTGCTGCGGCAGCACGACGCGCTGCGCGCCCTCGGGGTCCACGGCGGACGACCGCCGCTCGGCCTCGCCGGCACCGACCCGACCGCTTACCTGCGGGCGCTGGCCGCGGCCTCCGCCGCCGCCGAGCTCACCGAACC
>DASVVF010000189.1:0-14830 GCA_036386695.1 Catenuloplanes sp.
TACTCAGGTCAGGTCTTCGCGTTGTTCGTGATCGTGCTGGCGGCCGCGGAGATCGGCGTCGGTCTGGCCATCGTCCTGCAGCTGTACCGGCTGCGGGCCAGCGTCGCCGTCGACGACATCGCGCTCGACGGCCCGGCGGACCGCCCGGTGGAGGATGCCACCGCACCGCCCGGCGGGCCGGTCGCCGCGGCCGCGCCGGCGAGGGAACGGGTGCCCGGGTGAGCGCGTCGACGTTGGGTCTTTCGCTGCCGCTGCTGCCGTTCCTGGCCGCGGTGGTCGGCCTGCTGCTGCCGGTGGGCCGGCGTACCCGGCGGGCCGCCGGCGTGTTGGGGGTGCTGGGTGCGGCCGCGGGCCTGCTGACCGCCGTGGCGCTGCTGGTGACCCTGCGGCGGCCGGTTGCCACCAGCGTCGAGTGGGTCCGGTTCGGTGACCTGACCGTCACGGCCGGGGTGCTGCTGGATCGGCCGGCGGCGCTGGTCGCGGTCGCGGTCACCGCCGTCGCGCTGGCCGTGCAGGTGTACTCGATCGGCTACCTGCGCGACGATGACCGCTACGCCCCGTACGCCGCACAGGTCAGCCTCTTCACGGCCGCGATGTTGCTGGTCGTCGTCGCCGGTGACCTGATCCTGCTGCTGGTCGGTTGGGAGGTCATGGGCATCTGCTCGTACCTGCTGATCGGGCACGACCGCCGGCTGCCGGAGGCGCCGGCCGCGGCGGTGAAGGCGTTCCTGGTGACCCGGGTCGGTGATGTGGGGTTCCTGCTCGGGATCGCGGTGCTGGGTCTCGCCGCCGGCAGCTTCCGGATCTCCGACGTGCTGCGGGCGGACTACTCGACGGCGACGCTGACCGTCGCCTGCCTGCTGCTGCTGGCCGGGGTGGCCGGCAAGAGCGCCCAGTTCCCGTTGCACACCTGGCTGCCCGACGCGATGGCCGGCCCCACCCCGATCTCCGCCCTGATCCATGCCGCGACGATGGTCGCCGCCGGGGTGTACCTGGTGGCCCGATTGTTCCCGCTGTTCGCCGCCGCCCCGGTCGCGTTGGCGGTGCTGGGGTTGATGGCCGTGGTGACGCTGCTGCTCGGCGCGTTCGCCGCCACCGCGCAGGACGACATCAAACGTGTGCTGGCCTGGTCGACCGTTTCCCAACTCGGTTACATGACCGGTGCGTTGGCGGTCGGCGCACCGGCGGCCGCCCTGTTCCACCTGCTCACCCACGCGGCGTTCAAGGCCCTGCTGTTCCTCTGTGCCGGCGCGGTGATCCATGCCGTCGGCACCAACCTGATGTCCCGGATGGGCGGGTTGCGCCGTTCGATGCCGGAGACGCTGTGGTGCATGGGCATCGGACTGGGGGCGTTGGCCGGGTTGCCGCCGCTGGCCGGGTTCTTCAGCAAGGAGACCGTGTTGGTGGCGGCCGCCCATGCGCGGGACGGCAACGGCCCCGGACCGGCGTGGGTCGCCCTGCTGGTGTGGCTGGCCGCTTTGATCGGGGTGGCGGTGACCGCCTGGTACGCCACCCGGCTGCTGCTGCGTACCTTCTTCGGACCGGTTGGGGCGTGGTCCGCGACCATCGGTGCCGCCGCCAGTGGTGACGCCCCCACCCCGGTGGCGCCCCATGTGCCCCCGCATGACCCGGTGGCGCCGCATGACCCGGTGGCGCCGCATGTCCCGGTGGCGCCGCATGTCCCGGTGGCCCCGCATGACCCGCCGGGGTTGATGCTGTGGCCGATCGCCGTGCTGGCGGTACCCGCCGCCATCCTCGGGTTGTTCACCCTGCTGCCGGGCTTCCGCGCCGACCTTGGTCTGGTGGAGCCGCACGTCGACGCCGCGCTGGTGCTGCCGCTGACCCTGTCCGCCCTCGGCGCCGTCGCGGCCTGGTGGTCATGGCGGCGGGTCGCCGCCCCTGATCCCGCCGCCAATGATCCCGCTGCGGCCCCTGATCCCGCCGCCCGTGATTCGGCTGCGGCCCGTGATCGCGCCGCCGCACGGGAGTTGGCGGACGCCCTTCCCCTGCCCGATGGCGCCGAGCCGGTTGGTCCTACCGACCCGGCCGGGGCTCCCGAGGCGCGCCCGCGCAGGCCGGTCACGGTTCGGCTGTCGCCGGTCGCGGCCTGGTTCGGCGCGGCGTTCAGCCAGGCGTTCTGGCTCGACACGGTGCAACACCGCCTGGTGGTACGCCCGGTCCGGGCGTTGGCCCGGGTTGCCCGTGGGGCCGACGAGCGGGTGGTGGACGGCGCGGTCGAGGGCACCGGCCACGGCACCGTACAGCTCGGCCGGTGGCTGGCCGTCGCCCACCGCGCGGCGATGCCGCGTGCCGCGGTCGCGGTGCTGGCCGGCGCGCTGCTGCTCGGGGTGGCCGCGGTGGTCCTGACCGGCGGTCCGACATGACCACGCTGGGGCAGGCGCTGCTGGTCGGCGCCCTCGGCGTGCCGGCCCTCGGCGCGTTGGCGGTGTTCCTGCTGCCGGCGACGGCCGACCGGGCCGGCCGGCTGCTGGCCACCGTGGTGGCCCTGGCCACCCTGGTGATCGTCGTCCCGCTGGCCGTGCACCGGGACGCCGGGTGGACCGCGCCCCGGCCGCCGGCCATCCGGCCGTGGCACCAGCTGGACCAGCCCTGGGTGCCCGGCCTGGACCTGCGGTTCCACCTCGGCGTCGACGGGGTGTCGTACCCGCTGGTGGTGTTGACCGCCCTGCTCACGCTGCTCTGCTGCGGGTTCACGCTGTGGCGGGTGCCCGAGCCGGGGCGGGGCCGTACCCTGGCCGCCCTCCTGCTGGTCATCGAGGTCGGCATCCTGGGCACCTTCCTGGCCCTGGACCTGGTGCTGTTCTTCGTGTTCTTCGAGGTGGTGCTGCTGCCGATGTACGCGGTCATCGCCGTCTGGGGTGGTGCCGACCGACAGCGGGCGGCGCGCAAGTTCGTCCTCTACACCCTGCTCGGTTCGGTGTTGCTGCTAGTGGGGGTGTTCACCGTGGTCGCGGCCGCCGGCACCGCCGATATCGTGGCGCTGACCGGCGGCACCGGGCTGTCGCGCAACCTGCAACTGGTGGCGTTCACGCTGCTGGCGGTCGCATTCGCGGTGAAGAGCCCGCTGTGGCCGCTGCACACCTGGCTGCCCGACGCGCACACCCAGGCGCCGACGGTCGGCAGCGTCATCCTCGCCGGGGTGCTGCTCAAGATGGGCACCTACGGGCTGATCCGGGTGGCGGTGGGCGTCGCGCCGCAGGGCGCCAGGTGGGCCGCGCCGGTGCTCGGCATCCTGGCGGTCGCCGCGATCATCGTCGGGTCGCTGGTGTGTCTGGCCCAGACGGAGATCAAGCGGCTCATCGCGTACTCCAGCGTCGGGCACATGGGTTTCGTCCTGCTCGGCGTCGCCGCCCTCACCGCGACCGGGATCCAGGCGGCGCTGATCGGCAACATCGCCCACGGGGTGATCACCGGGTTGCTGTTCTTCCTGGCCGGGGCGGTCAAGGACCGCACGCACACGGGTTCGCTCGACGAGTTGGGCGGGCTCCGCGAGAGCGCCCCCCGGCTGGCCGGGCTGCTGGGCTTCGCGGCCATCGCCTCGCTGGGACTACCCGGCCTCGCCGGTTTCTGGGGGGAGGCGTTCGCGGTGGTCGCGGCGCTCGAACGCGGTGGTCCGTTGTGGACGACGCTGGCCGCCATCGCCGCCGTGGGCGGCGCGCTGACCGCGGCGTACTTCCTGCGCCTGTTGCGGCGGGTGACCCACGGCCCGGCCGCACCGGCGGTGCTGGCGATGGCCTCGCCGCGGGTCGCCGCCGTGGAGTGGGCCGCCTGGTCGCCGCTGGTGCTGTTGGCCCTGCTGATCGGCCTGGTGCCGGCGCTGGTGCTGGCGTTGGCGACCGACCCGGTGAACGCGCTGACCGGGATCGTCCGGTGACCCAGGCCATCGACCACGTGGCGCTGCTGCCGGCGTACCTGGCGGCCGGTACCGCGGTGCTGGTCCTGCTGACCGACCTCTTCGTCACCCGCCGGGGGGCGGTCGTGACGGTGGCCGCGCTGGGCGCCGCGATCACCGCCGTGGTGTCGCTGCGGGCGGCGATCGCCGGGTTCGCCGCCGGCCCCGACCCCGCCCGGGTACGGGGGACGTTCTGCGCCGGCCTGGCGGCGCTGCCCGGCCACCAGGTGCCGCCGGACTGCTCCTACGTCGCCGACCCCCGCGCCGGGGTCATCGCGGCGCTGTTCGCGCTGCTGACCCTCGGCGTCCTGGGCCTGTCCACGCCGCTGCTGAAGGCGGGCGGCATCGCGGTGGGGGAGTACTGCTTCCTGCTCACCTGTTCGATGACCGGCGGCGTGGTGCTCGCCGCCGCCGGCGACCTGATCACCCTGATCGTCGCCCTGGAGACGGTCACCCTGCCGCTCTACATCCTGGTCGGATTGCGCCGCACGGTCGCCAGCGCCGAGGCGGCGGTCACGTTCTTCGTCGTCAGTGTCGTGGCCACCACGGTGACCCTGCTCGGGGCCGCCCTGCTGTACGCCTCGACCGGCGCGGTGCACCTGGGGCTGCTGCGCACCGCCGGCTCGCTCGACCAGCCGCTGGCCCGGGTCGCCATCGCGCTGGTGCTGGTCGGGCTGGCGTTCAAGGTGGCGGCGGTGCCGTTGCACGCCTGGGCGCCGGCCACGTACGACGGCGCGCCGCTGCCGGTGGCGGCGTACCTGTCCACCGCGTCCAAGCTCGGCGGCGTGGTGGCGTTGATCTACGTGGGGGTCGAGGCGCTGCCCAGCGGGCGCACCGGGCCGATCCTGGCGGTGCTGGCCGTGCTGACCATGACGGTCGGCAACCTGGTCGCGCTGCGGCAGACCCGGATGGTGCGGCTGCTGGCCTGGTCCTCGGTGGCGCAGGCCGGTTACATCCTCGCCCCGTTGGGGGCCGGCGCCTTCGCCGCAGGTCGCACGGACGACGCCCGGACGCTGGCCGTCAGCGCCGCGGTGGCGTACACCATTTTCTTCGTGGTGCTGGAGCTGGCCGCCTTCGCCGCCGTGATCGCCTGGCGTCCGCCGTCGGCGGACGGTGGGCGGATCGCCGACTACCGAGGGTCGGCCCGCCGGTCGCCGTGGATCGGCGCGGCGTTCGTGCTGGCATTGGCGGGCCTGGCCGGGCTGCCGCCGGGGCTGGCAGGTCTGTTCGCGAAGGTGGCCGTCGTCCGGTCGCTGCTCGGCGGAGGAGCCGGTTGGCTGGCCGTGGTGGTCGCGCTGAACGCGGTGGTCGGCCTGGCCTACTACGTACGCGTGGCCGCGACCTGCTACGCGCCCGCCGACGAACCGCACGTGCCCGCCGGCGAGCCGACCGCACCGGGCGACGCAGCGGCCGGGTCAGCCGGCGTGGCGCCGTCGGCGGTCGTCCGGCGGCCCCGGGTGCCGTGGCCGGTGGCCGGCGTGCTGGGCGTGGCGGTGGTCGTCGCGGTGGTGATCGGGTTCGGCCCGCAGCTGGTCCTGGAAGCCGCCACGCGCTGAACCGCGCGTTTCAGCGAAGTCACAGGCACCGTTGGATGAACCGACAGCGGGCGGGCGTTGACTTCAGTGTGGGTCCACGAAGCCCACCTGCTGAAGGAGTGATTGTGCACAGCCACCGCAACGGTCTCAAGACGGCCGCTCTGCTTGGCCTGCTCACCGCCATGATCCTGGCGGTGGGTTACTGGTTGGGCGGCAGTGGCGGTCTGGTCTTTGCCGTGCTTCTTTCCCTGGCGATGAACGGGGCCAGCTACTTCTGGTCCGACAAGCTCGCTCTGCGGTCGATGCGGGCCCGCCCGGTCAGCGAGGCGGAGTTCCCGGCCCTCTACCGGATGGTCCGGGAGCTGGCCACCGAGGCCGGCCAGCCGATGCCCCGGCTCTACGTGAGCCCGACCATGCAGCCCAACGCGTTCGCCACCGGGCGTAACCCGCGGAACGCCGCCGTCTGCGTCACGCAGGGCATCACCCAGCTGCTCGACTACCGCGAGCTGCGCGGGGTGATCGGCCACGAGCTGTCCCACGTCTACAACCGCGACATCCTGATCTCCAGTGTGGCCGCGGCCCTGGCCGGCATCATCACGATGTTCGCCCAGCTGGCGATCTTCCTACCGCTCGGCGGCGGTGACGACGAGGACTCGCCCAACCCGGCCAGCCTGCTGCTGATGCTGATCCTCGGCCCGCTGGCCGCCAGCGTCATCCAGCTGGCGATCAGCCGTAACCGTGAGTTCCAGGCGGACGCCTCCGGCGCCGCGCTGACCGGCGACCCGCTCGCCCTGGCCAGCGCCCTAAGGAAGATCCACTACGGCGCCCAGCGGCTGCCGCTGCCGGCCGAAGGCCAGCTCGCCAGCTCCGCCCACCTGATGATCGCCAACCCGCTGCGGGGCGGCGGCATGGCGGCGCTGTTCTCCACCCACCCGCCGATGCCCGAGCGGGTCCGGCGCCTCGAACAGCTGGCGGCCGTCTCCACCGGGCCGGTGCAGTACCTCAGGTAACCCGGCCCACCCCGGCCCGCGGTGTGTTCCCGCACCGCGGGCCCCGGTACGTTCCCGCTCCCGGACCCCGGCCCGCCTTCGGGAACCGGGTCAGCGGTAGTTGGTGAACTGCAGGGCGACACCGAAGTCGTCCTGCTTGAGCAGGGCGATGACCGCCTGCAGGTCGTCACGCTTCTTGCCGGTGACGCGCAACTGGTCGCCCTGGATCTGCGCCTGCACGCCCTTGGGGCCCTCGTCACGGATCTTCTTGCTGATCGCCTTGGCCTTGTCCGACTCGATGCCCTGAAGCACCTTGCAGTCGATCTTGAAGATCTTGCCGGACGGGCGGGGCTCGCCGGCATCCAGCGACTTCAGCGAGATGTTCCGCTTGATCAGCTTCTCCTTGAACACGTCGAGCGCGGCCTTGGCCCGCTCCTCGGTCTCTGCCTGGATGCCGATCGCCTCCTCACCCGACCAGGAGATCTCCGCTCCCGTTCCCCGGAAGTCGAAGCGCGTGGAAAGTTCCTTCTCCGCCTGCCGGAGGGCGTTGTCGACCTCCTGCCGGTCGACCTTGCTGACGATGTCGAACGACGGGTTGGCTGCCATGATCAAGCTCCTGCTGTGGGGCGATATGAAGATGTTGGCGGAAGCCGGACCAGCTCCCGACATGCCGACCGTACCCGGTTGCGTGACGGCCCGATCTAACGGCTATCCTTGCTTGCGCCGCCGCGGTCACCGTGGCGGCACGCCAGGCGGGTTGCCCGAGCGGCCAATGGGAGCGGACTGTAAATCCGTCGCGAAAGCTACAGAGGTTCGAATCCTCTACCCGCCACAAGGTGCACGTAAGGCCCCTCACCAGCCAGAACGGCCGGGAGGGGCCTTACTTGTGAGTCCAGCCATGTCCAGCTATGACCGGCCGTCCACGGGCGTCCACGGAGAATGCGCGGAGATTTCTGGGACCGGTCAGGCTGCCTCCGGCTGGCCATCCTGCCCGTCAGCCACCCGTCGACTGCCTGGACGGATGCGTTCTCCCGGCAACGATGCAGCTGACGTAGACCCGCAGCAGTACGGTGTCGCTAGGCCCCGCGCGCTTCAGTAGCCATGCGCGGCGCATCCTCGGCGCTGAACAACGTCGACATAGCGACGGGCGCCCGCGTCTTAGGGCACCCACCAGCCAGAGGCGACGCCACACGCGTGGATGCCGCCGCTCGGCCTTGTGGCCATCCTGGAGAGGTATGCGAGCCACCGAAGGTTCCGCTGGGCGGTCCGATAAACAGTGCTCGGACTTGAGTCCCCCGCACCTCGACGCCTAAGCTCAGGGGAAGATTCTCAGGCTACCAGATATCATCCTTGTGGATTACGCCGAGACAAACCTCGGTTCCACCACGGATTCGGGTTCCCGCGCTGACGCTTTGTGTCAAGACTTTCCAATTTTTACTAACCCAAACCATGCCGTCAGAGCTAGAGCATACCTGAGCATTAACTAGCCCTGCCTTTTCTGCGACCCTCATGGCAACGTCAAGCTTGAGGGCGTACAGGTTTGGCATCGTTACGACCTTTGCTGCCGCCTTTCTCCTCTTCGCGGCCTGTGCTGCATCTGCCTTCTCTTCGGCGACCTTTTCCTTGGCGGCTCTGGCCTTCTCTGCCTTTTCCTCCGCCGCTTCCTTAAGGTCTGCTTCCTTCTTGCGCTTTTCTCTAGCTGCCTCTGCGTCCGCGTACTCCCTTTTCGCGAATCGCGTCCTTCTTCTCATCCTCCTGCTTTTCGATCTTTGCGGCAGCTTGCTCGGAGTTTTCCGCTGAGGACCCGCTTGTAGGGTCGGCCGCATCGGAGCCTCGCAGGTTATACCCACCACATATGAGCCCAATGGCCAGAAGGCCCGCCAGCAGCTTGTGTTGAGCGAACCATCCAGAAGTGGGAGGCCGGCTCGATTCATCTGTGCCTTCAAGGATCTGATCGTCCATGAATCTCCTTGATTGCGGCCTTTTAATGAGCGGTAGCTCGACTGGTAACCTCATCGGCGGGCTACCCACCTATCTGAGATTTCGCGGCGTCACCAGGCCCCGTCATGCTGCCGTTGTCCCGTCCTCGTGGCCGTTCATAGCCCGTTCGATGCGCCGCCGGGCGGCGTCCTCCTGGCCCACGATGCACTTCGCGTAGACCCGGAGCAGGACGGCAACGCTGTGCCCTGCCCACTCCGCTACCTGGGTGGCGGGCACTCCGGCGTTGAGCCATGTCGACACTGCGGCGTGCCGCAGGTCGTACGGCACCCTCGCCAGCGGCGACCGGGCCTCCGCAGGGGTGAGCGCTATCGCTCGGGCCTTGTGCCAACGCTGAGGTACGTCGAGTCACCGATCGTTCCGCCGCGCGGCCCAATGAACAGCCGCCCGTCTGACGCCTTACCGAAGTGCCCGAGGTGCCCCCCGCAAGATTTCGACAAGCTCAGGATGGGCGGGCACGGGCCGGGTGTCGTTCAGTGCCCTGTGCTTCAATCCTCGCCGCTCGCGCGACTTGCCGCTGTCGGTCCATGCGCGGCCGGTACGCGGCGCGGAGTTGCCGAGCGACAGTTCCCCCACCCCGACTTCGGCAACGCGGCGATGTTCTCCACCCGGAAGTCGAGCGCCTCGCTTGGGCGAAGCGCCCCGTAGTACATGAGCGCGAACATCGCCGTCAGGCGCGGCGCCACGCCGGACTGGACGGCGACCGCCGTCAACAACGTTCGCGCCCGCTCGCGGTCGATCACCACTCGCCGGTCGACCGACTCGGTTGACTTCGGTGCCGTCCAGGCCACTCGTTCCAGGGGATTGTCCGTTATGAGGCCCAGCTCGTCGATCGGCGGTGTCGGTGTCGCGGGTGCTGGCTCTGGCCATTCGGCGCCTGCCGCCAGTGCAGGTCAGGGCCGGTCCCGGGTGCCCGGCGACCTTGCTGACGGACCTCGGAGACCGTGGCAGAACACGTGATCGTCAAGCCTCAGAAGCTGGCCGCGACTGCGGTCGGGATGCTGGAGCTGGAGCTGGTGATCCCGAACCTGTTCCAGAAGGAGGGCATCGACCAGTTCAGGGGCGCCGAGGACGACACCGTCAGCGTCGCGGTGGAAGGCGTGTTGCCGTTCCACGAGTACGCGTGGCGTAACGACCGCTCCAAGCCGATCATCTTCGATGAGTACAAGGAACGGAAGGTCGCCGTGACGTTCGACGGCAACGTCTACTCCGCGGTCAAGGTCGCTGACGAGCAGAACGACTTCGACCTGCCGAGCTGGGCCAAGCTGCTGCGCCCGCAGGTCAAGGCTGTCGCTCGCGGGTTGGCCCGCCGGTCGGTGAACACTTTGACCGGGCAGGCGTACTCGGTGAGCATCGGCAACGCGGAGACCAACCTGCGCGGGGCGCTGATCGAGGCCCGCCGGGTCCTCAACAAGTTCACCGTTCCGGGTGACGCCCGGTACCTGTTGGGGGGCACGGACTTCGAGTCGGCGCTGCTGAACGATGAGAAGCTGAACCTGGCGCAGAACGTGGGCGACGCGGAGGCGCAGAGCGCGGTGCGCACCGCGACGCTGGGCGAGCGGTACGGCTCCCGCATCGTGGTGGACCAGACCATCCCCGGCGACACCGCGTACGCGTTCGGTGGTTCGGCGTTCATCTTCCTGTCCGGCGCCCCGTCGGTGCAGCAGTCGGTGCCGTTCGGCGCGACGACGTCCTTCGAGGGCATCGCGCTGCGGCGGGTCCGCGATCCCACCTATATGCAGGACCGCTCGGTGGTCAACACCTACGTGGGCTTCCGGTCGGTGTCCGATGTCCTCGTAAGCTGGGACGAGAGCAAGAACAGCGAGGTCGTCTCCACCGGGGAGCACTTCGTGCGCGGCATCAAGCTCACCCTGGACGGCGCGTCGGCCTACCCGGCGGCTAACGGCGAGCTCGCGAAGATCACCGGGATCTCCGACGCCGCGCCGTGGCCGTCGAGCCCGCCCCGGCCCGCGACTGCGCGCCGTAGCTGATCACCCGCCGACGGAGGGCAATGGGCGCGCCGAGACGGGCAAGCACCCAGCACTGGAGGCTACGCGTCGCAGTCGAGGAGGCTGTCACACACCTCGCAACGGATTTCCACCCTCGTGTACGTGGGCAGTCGCACGCCCACCCCGCACCCGGGGCATAAGAAAGTGACCTTGAGCGGGTGGCGGCCGGAGAAGGCGTAGCCGTTGAATTGTGCCACGTCGAACGGCCGCGGCACGCCGCGTTCCAAGTTGCGCTGCACGCGGCTGCGGTCCTTCTCGTAACGCAGCCGACTGGACGCGGCGGCCGACGCCAGCGGTGGTACGCCCCACTCATGTGCTGCCTCCGCGTATCCCTCCTCGTATGCCCGCTGCCCCTCGGTGCTGGTCAGCAACGGCAGCGGGTTCTCTCCGAAGCGGATGGCCCGCTTACCCAGTACGTACCCGTACTGCCTCGGGCTGAGGTAGCCGAGCCGTTCGGAACAAGAATACGAATTCAAATAGGTGTAGTCGATGCGGCGCGCATTGAGCAGCGGCCAGCCCACGCCGAGGTAGACGGCGGCGGTGTCTGTGAGAATCTCGTCTTCGCACCGGAGGTCGTGGTGCTGGAGGAAGACGTGCATCACCTCATGGGCGAGGACCGCGCCGATGTCCTGGCGCCGCTCGACGATCTTCGGGTCAATCTCCACGACGTAATCGTCTCGCTGCCCTGCGTGGAGCGTGACCCGCCCGGCGTGGCCGTACCCCATCGGCCGGATGGCGACATTGATCCGCGTGACCGGAAGCCGGAGGTGCTTTACCAGGGCGCGGGTGACGCGCTGAATGCCAGCCGTTGGCACCTCCGAGCCTCTGAGGTGGACCTCGCGAGGATCGATGTTGGTGGAGAAGCCGTCCACTGTTGCCGCAGAGAGCCGGCGGTAGAGCGTGTAGATGGACCATTCTATCCTGCCTGGGGCCTGACCGTGCCCGTACTCGGGTCGGGGCAACCAGGTCGGTGGCCTGTACGTGACCTCCACGTCTTCCAACGCCAGCAGCCTCCCACCGCGCTATCTACGCCGCCCTACGGCACCTGCAATACCAACTCGGCTAGGGGCGCAGCCATTGCCTGGCCCCTTCTCGTCGCCCGGGACGCCCCGTGGATAGGCACGTTATCGGGGCGTCCTACACAACTTCTACACCCGATCAGGAGGCGTCTTGGAGCCATACGCGACGCTTGAGGAGCTGACGAACACGGAAAGTGGGCCAGATCCAATATTCGTCGGGCGGCGTTGAAAACAACGAATGCGGCGCAACAGCCGCTGTGCAGAGCCAGCCTTCTCCCCGATGCGTGCCCACGTCGCGAAGGTCCTACCCCGCCGGTGTGCCGCCGCCAGGGAGCCGTGCCGCCTCCGGTGCCCTACCGTGGGGTGAGCAGATTCTCGTGAGCCGTTGGGGGTGACGTCGTTGATGAGCGTGGGAGTGGTCGACCACGTCGGTCCATGGACTGAGGATGAGTACTTCGCGCTCGGCGAGACGACGGACCGGATAGAGCTCATCGATGGGAGCCTGGTGGTGAGCCCCGCGCCGGACATGAGGGATCAGCGCCTGTCCCGCCGTCTGGCGAACGCGCTGGAGGAAGGCGCCTCGCCGGCCGGGTTCTTCGTATACGAGGCGATCAACGTCCGGCTGCACACCGGCTGCATCGTGATTCCCGACCTGGTTGTGGTGGACCTGGACGAGGAGGCCGTCACGGCAGACGCTTCGCGGGTACTTCTGGTCGGTGAGATCGTTTCGCCGAGTAACGCCGCCATGGATCGTGTGCTGAAGATGCAGCTCTACGCTGCCGCCGGCATCGGGTGGTATCTCCTGGTCGAGCACGAGGCGCCGGATTCGCTGACGCTGCGGCTCAACCGCCTCGATGGCCAACACTACGTCGAGGAAATTGTCGTGAAGTCCGGCGCTGGCCTGGCCTCCGAGCATCCGTTCCGGTTCGAACTCGACACCCGGTCTCTCGTCCGTCGCTGATCGGCTTCCCAAGCGGCGGCAAACCAGCGGCAACGGCAACGCCGAGGTGACGTTTGCCCAGCCCAGTCGCCACCTGCTCAGCGGACTGCAAATCCGTCGCGAAAGCTACGGAGGTTCACGCTGCTCGCCGGTTTGGCGTGGTGGTGCTGCTTTCTGACTGGCGGCATGTTCTAGAGCCTCACGTTGGGGGCTCCTACGCTCAGGAATTCTTGGGCGCCCTAGTCGAGAAGCTTCTTAATGTGGTCCTGGATTTCTTTCCTGCCGTGCTCGTACGCAAGTCGGGCCGCCATCTCTGCGGCCTCAAGAATCTTGTCCTCTGGAAATGTTTGCCCTTTTTCTTTTACTCGGCCGCCTTTCAGTCTCTTGGTCACAACCTGGTATCCCCTGGTAGCTTCAACTACGGTCCAATACTCTCCGTCCACAGACTTGTAAACCATGCGTAGAGAATGGAGTCGTTCCGATGATCCTTGCAATGCTCGTCGATCTTCGTCTTCGGCTCCTGGCGGGCGCCGCGCCCACCCCGACCTCATCCTCGCGCCGGGCGGTCCGCTCCTTCGAGGCCGCCGGGCCTTCGTCGGCGGATCTGCTGCTCGATCCACTTGTCGGTGCTTGACCGATCAGCCGTTTCCTATGTTGATCAAGCCGGGGTGAGGTAAGGCAATGATCCGCGATCGAGCACGAGCATGGCTCACCATTGGCCGCCTGGAGGACGCGACGCTGCTCGTCGGCGCTCTCGTCGGCCTGGCGGCCAGGCTTGCCTGAGCAGACGGGTGGGTCGCGGGCGGCGCCTGGGTGCTCCTGGCTCTCGGCGTCCGCTGGATGCGCAATCACGGCCGGTTGGATCGCTTGATCGCGCAGTGGAGAAGGGTGCCGTCACCGGAGGGTGAGCGTTGAGGCTCACCGTGGGTGTGGCGCGACCGGCCCGGGGTCGACGGTCGCCACCGGGAGCATCGCCAAAGGCACCGTTTTGACCTGGCCGCGCACGGTTGTCGGAGCTATGCCGGCCACGGCGGCCGCCGGGCCTACGAAGTGTGAAAAGGTGCCCCTCGCCGGCGTCGTCGCGGCCGACCCGCCGGTGCGCTTGGAGCGTCTGCGGTTTGTGCCCCGGATGTCACGTTGTGACCGTGCTTGCGGGGCAACTGCGCGGGCATTGCCCAGCCGACGCTCCCACTCAGGCCTTGACAGCCACCGCTAACTTATCGAGTGTCGATACCATCGACTGTCGATATGGAGGAGGCGTCATGCGTTTCATCGAACAACTCCGCAGGCCGGACTGGCTGGGGGAGCTGCAGACCGCCCTGGTCGCGGCCCTCACCCTGCTCGGCGTCATGGCGGTGGTTAATGTCGCCGCCATCGTCGGTGGCTCTCCCGTGTCGGTGCAGGTGCCCGCCGGGGCGGTCGGCGGCGTGGGCGGTGCGACCGGCGGCCTGGCCGCGGGCGTCGCGGTCGATCCGGACGGCACGGTCGACGTCCTGGTCAGCGACCCGACGGTACGGCAGGGCTTCGCTGCCGCGCTGGTTTCCCTGCCGACGTTCGTGGTGATTCTGGCACTGTTCGCGATGCTGCTGGGCGTCGTGCGGCGGGCCCGCCGGGGCGGCCCGTTCGACGGGCACGTCGTGCGGCGTCTGCGCCTGATCGGGATGGTGGCGATCGTCGCCGGTGTCCTGGCCGGCATGGTCGAGCTGGTGGCGCAGCTCGCTCTCACCTCGACGGTCACCGACCGGTCGATAAGCGCGACGCTTTCGCTGCAGAGAATGTTCAGCTGGGTGCTGGTCGGCGTCGCGTCGTTCGCGATCGCCGAGGTGGTCAAGCGCGGTCTGGCGATGCGCGCCGAGCTGGCGACGGTGATCTGATGCCCTCGGAGGAGGAGCACCGGGTCGAGATCAGTCTGGACAAAGTGCTCGCGGTCGGCGGCCTCACCCTTACCCAGCTCGCCGAACGCGTGGGCGTCACGGTCGTCAACCTGTCCGTGCTCAAGAACGGCCGGGCCCGGGCGATCCGGTTCAGCACCCTGACCGCCCTCTGCGATGCCCTGGATTGCCAACCGGGCGACATCCTGTCGGTGCGCCCCCGCGAGCAGACCCTGTCGAGGTGACCCTATGGCGATGATCCTGCGCTCCCGGGCTGCCCGGTGGTCTCACGCCTGCGCCGACGGCTTGATTTGCCTGCGTGAGCGAGGATCGGACCATGCGGTATACCCATGCCTGTCCCAAATGCCGGTCGTCGGACATCGTTCGCGAGTCCGGTGGCGCCGCCGGCGGCACCAACATGATCCCCATGGGGTTCACGACCCTGAGCGCCGTGCCGATTGCCCGCTACGTGTGCCTGAACTGCGGCCTCGTCGAAGAGTGGGTCGAGGCCGCGCAGGACCTCGCCAGGTTACGTAAGAAGTTCGGTAAACCGGCG
>DASVVF010000190.1:0-7317 GCA_036386695.1 Catenuloplanes sp.
CGCGCAACGGTTACTCGACGACGGTCACGCCGTTGTGGTGGTCGAGCTCGACCCGACCGCCCTGGACTGGACCAGCGGCCACGTCGCCCGGTCCCGCCTCCGCGCGGTCGTGGGCAGCGCCGCCGACGAGGCCGTGACGGAACGGGCCGCCGATCTCGCCCAGGCCGCTGGAGACCTCGCCGGCTGGGTCAACAACGCCGCCGTGTTCCGCGACGCGGCGATCCACTCCGCACCGGCCCGTGAAGTCCTGGACCTGATCGCGGCCAACGTCGAACCCGTCGTGGTGGGTGCCGCCACCGCGGTCCGCCGTTTTCTGGCCGCCGGCACACCAGGGGCCATCGTCAATGTGTCGTCCCACCAGGCTCAGCGCGCGGTCCGCGGAGCCCTGCCGTACGTCACCGCCAAGGCGGCCACCGAGGGGCTCACCCGGGCGTTGGCCGTCGACTACGGCCCGCACGGCATCCGGACCAACGCGGTGGCGCTCGGATCCATCGTCACCGAGCGGTATGAAGCCCTCCTGGCCAGCCAGACAGCGCAGGCGGCGGCGCGCACCGAGGCTGACATCGCCCGGCTCCATCCGGTGGGGCGGATCGGACAACCGCACGAGGTCGCCTCCGCCGTCGCCTACCTGCTGTCCGACGAGGCGGGGTTCATCAACGGGGCGACCCTTCCCGTCGACGGCGGGCGGGCCGCCCTAGGGCAGGACCCCGAGGAAGCCTGAGCCCCGCGCCGCCGCCAGCGGACATCGATTCAGGTCGGGGTGCCGCCGCCCACCCGACCCTGCCGCAGTGACGGTCCCACCACCAAGCCGTGGTCGCCCATGGTGACCGGGTGGACCGACCGCCGGACGACGCGGCTCCCCGCGACGCCCGGGGAGGTGCCGGGGGTCGCCGGCGTACGGTGCCGACCGGTCGAACCAGGCGCCTGATCCGGCGGGTCCGGTCGGGCGCGCTGGGCGCAGGCGCGCGTGGGCGTCCCGCCGCGCTTGTCGAACGCATCCTCCTGCTGCTCGCGTTCCTGCTCTTCACGCGCGCCCACGGCCCTTCTCGCGATGGCCGTCCTGGTTCTGCCGGTGTTCTGGACGCTGCCCATGTCGCCCCCCGCGGGCGTGGTGCGATCCGGCAACGGGTACGGCGTCTCGGAGCAACCGGCCGCCAGGCCCACGACCAGTGCGGCGCCGAGCTAATACCTTGCGAGCATGGGCCCCGATGATGTCACCGCCCCGCCACCCGGCGTCAGATCCAGTCGGTGTACCGGGGCCAGCCGAGCAGGGTGTCGACCACCTCCGGCGGGTCGAACCGCGACGTGTCGGCCAGGCCGCCGTACCGCCCCCGGTAGAACAGCAGGGGTCGGGCGTCGTCGCGGACCGGGCCGAGGTTGGTCACCCGACCGACGACGACGTGGTGGTCGCCGGCCCGGTGGGCCGCCTCGATCCGACAGTCCACCCAGGTCAGCGCCCCGTCCAGGACGGGCGCGCCACCCGGCGACGGCGCCCAGGCCACCCCGGCGAACTTGTCGGCCCCCCGGGTGCCGAAGATCCGGGACAGGTCGCGCTGGTCCTCCGCCAGGACGTTGACGCAGAACCGGCCGGTCGGCTCGATCCGCCGCCAGGTCGCCGACGTGCTGGTCGGGCAGAACAGCACGAGCGGCGGGTCGAGCGAGAGCGCCGCGAACGCCTGGCAGGCGAAGCCCACCGGCCCGGCGGCGTCGACGCTGGTCACCACGGTGACGCCGGTGCAGAAGTGGCCCAGAACCTGGCGGAACCGGTGTGGCGGCACGGCGGGCACCTCGGGGTCGGCTTCCGGCACGGCGGTCACCGCCGGACGCGTCATCGGGGGCCGCGGCTGAACCGGTGACCCCACAGGCTGTGCGCGGTGGTCTCCCGGGCCACCCAGGTGGCGTCGTCGACGAGTTCGCCGTCGGTGCCGTACTCGATGTCGAAGCCGCCCGGGGTGCGCAGGTAGAACGACACCATCTTGTCGTTGGCGTGCCGGCCCAGGCTGGCGACGACCGGTGCGCCGTGCTTGTAGCACCGGTCCAGCGCCCGACCGACGTCGTCGAGACCGGCTACCTCGATCATCAGGTGGATGATGCCGGCCTTGGCCGGGATCGGCGCCACCGCCAGGCTGTGGTGGCGCGGGTTGCAGCCGAGGAAGCGCATCCAGCCGGGGTCGCCGCCGGGTGGCCGGCCGATCATCTCCGGCGCCAGGCGCATCGAGTCGCGCAGCCGGAAGCCGAGCAGCTCGGTGTAGAAGCGCAGGGCGGCGTCGTCGGTCGCCGGCAACACCACGTGCCCGGCACCCATCTCCCCGGTGACGAACCGGACGCCGTACGCGCTGATCGCCGGCCGGTTGTCCAGGGCGGCCCCGCAGAACAGCTCAAGGGTGTTGCCGAACGGGTCGTCGAACCGGACCAGGCCGGCCACCCGCCGGTCGGCGAGTTCGGCGGCGCTGGCCGCCTTGGTGGCCACCCCGGCGTCCTCGAGGTTGCGCGCCACCCGGTCCAGCGACGCCGGGTCGGCCAGCTCCCAGCCGGTGGCCACCAGCCGGTCACGCTCCCCCGGCACGACCACCAGCCGGGCCGGGAAGTCGTCCATCCGCAGGTACAGCGCGGCCGGGTCGGGGCCCCGGCCTTCGGTCATGCCGAGGACCTTGACGCCGAACTCGCGCCACGCCCCGACGTCGGTGGCCTCGATGCGTAGGTAACCCAGGGAACGGACCAGGCTCATGCCGCGTCTCCTTGCAGGAAGTCGATCGCCAACCGGTTGAACTCGTCGAACTTCTCCAGCTGCACCCAGTGCCCGCAGCCGCCGAAGACGTGCAGCCGGGCCCGGCGGATCAGCTTGAGGGCGAGCAGCGCGCCGTCGAGCGGGTTGACCCGGTCCTCGCGGCCCCAGAGCAGCAGCACCTCGTTGCGCAGCCGGTGGGCCTCGCGCCACAGCAGCCCGTCCTCGAAGGACGCCGGGTCGGTGAAGGATGCGCCCATGGCCTTCATCGCGGCCAGCGCGGCCGGGTCGCTGGCCGTCCGGTACCGCTCCTCGACCAGCTCATCGGTGATCAGCTTGCGGTCGTGGACGAGGGTGCGCAGGAACGCGGCCAGCTTCTCCCGGCTGGGCCCGGGCGGGGCGCCGAACTCCATCAGCCGCCTGACCCCCTCGGTCGGGTCGGGCGCGAAGACGTTGAGGCCCAGGCCGCCGGGAGCCATCAGCACCAGCCGGTCGGCCCGGTCGCGGTGGCGCAGGGCGAAGCGCACCGCGGTGCCGCCGCCCAGCGAGTTGCCGATCAGGTGCACCCGGTCGACGCCGAGCTCGTCGAGGAGCCGGGCCAGGGCGTCGGCGGCGTGGGTGAAGTAGTGCCCGGTGACGGTCCCACCGCCGGAGCCGCCGTAGCCGGGCTGGTCGACCGCCAGGGTGCGGAACCGAGACGCGAGGACGGGGACGTTGGCGCCGAAGTTGCTCCACGACGACGCTCCCGGCCCGCCGCCGTGCAGCAGGACAACCGGCGTGCCGTCGCCGGTGCCGGCGTCGTGGTAGTGCGTCCGGGTGTCGCCGAAGCGCACCGACCGGCTGGTGGCGGCGAAGTCGACGCCGTCGCCCGCCCTCGCGGTGGGGTCAGCCGGCACGGTCGCCGGAACGCTGGTGGCGCTCATGGTCTCCTCCGCTCACAGCATCGCGTCGGTGATCTGCAGGCCGAACTCGCCGCGGCCGAACATGCTCAGGGCCCGCTCCGGGTCGTTGATCGCGTGCACCCGGCCGGCGTGCGCGTCACGCCAGAACCGCTGGATCGGCGTGCCGACGGCCAGCGCCCGGCCGCCGGAGTTCTCGAACAGCAGGTCCACCGCGCTGATCGCCTGCCCGGTGCCGCGCACCTGGTCGCGACGCACCCGCAGGCGCACCGGCATCGGGATCCGCTCGCCGGCGGTGGCGTACCGCATCAGCTCGGTCATGTTGTGCCGCAGGGCCAGCCACGCCGCGTCCAGGTCGCTGGCCGCCACCGCCACCCGGACCTGGGCGTACGGGTCCTCGGCGGCCTTCACCCCGGCGTACGCGGCGCGCACCCGCTCGCGCAGGTAGGTGACGTGGGCGTCGTACGCGCCGGTGGCCATGCCGATGATCGGCGTGGTGATCGCGTAGGAGAACAGCGACCCGTACGGGATCCGGTACAGCGGGGCGGGGTTGAGCCGCTGGCCGGGGCAGACACACTTGGCCGTGTCGTTGAAGCTCAGCGAGCGGTAGGCCGGCACGAAGGCGTCCTCGACGACGATGTCGTTGCTGCCGGTGCCGCGCAGCCCGACGGTGTTCCAGACGTCGTCGATGGTGTAGTCGGCGGCGGGCAGCAGGAAGGTGCGGAAGTCGACCGGCGGGCCGCCGTCGGCACCGGGCACGATGCCGCCGAGCAGCACCCAGCTGGCGTGGTCGCAGCCGGACGAGAAGCTCCACCGGCCGCTGAGCCGGTAGCCGCCGTCGACGGCACGGACCTTGCCCGTCGGGGCGTACGACGAGGACATCCGGGTGCCGGGGTCGTCGCCCCAGACGTCGCGCTGGGCCTCGTCGGGGAAGAGGGCGAGCTGCCAGTTGTGCACGCCGACCACCGAGGCGACCCACCCGGTGGAGCCGCAGGCGCCGCCGATCAGGCGCACCGCTTCGAGGAAGGTCAGCGGGTCGGCCTCCAGACCGCCGAAGCGGGCCGGCTGCAGCAGCCGGAAGAAGCCGATCTCGGCGAGCGCCTTGACCGTCTCGCCGGGCAGTGCCCGGCGATCCTCGGTGTCCTGCGCCCGCTCGCGCAGCACCGGCAACAACTCCTGAACGCCGGCCATGACCGCCGGTACCGAACCCTGGCTCATGGATGTCCCTCCGCCGGGCCGTCGCCGGCCGCCCGTCGCGGCAACCGCCTCTGGCTGGCCACTCCTTCGACGACTATACTAGAACGTGTTCTAGTATAGACATGCCCTCGGCTGGTCATGAATTTATCGCACCGAACGTGGCCGGCTGTAACGCGTTCCAATACCGATGAGCCGAGCTGGAGGTCCCATGAACGACCGGGAGGCCGTGCGCACCATCGACGCCGGCACGCCGCCAGCCAGGTTCGCCCGGGGCTGGCACTGCCTCGGGCTCGCCGACAGCTTCCGGGACGGCGCGCCGCACGCCATCGAGGCGTTCGGGACCAAACTGGTGGTCTTCGCCGACTCGGCCGGTGGGTTGCACGTGCTGGACGCCTTCTGCCGGCACATGGGTGGCGACCTGACCATGGGCACGGTCAAGGGCGACGACCTGGCCTGCCCGTTCCACGACTGGCGTTGGGGCGGCGACGGGCGGTGCCGCCTGGTGCCGTACGCGCACCGGGTGCCGCCGCGGGCCCGCACCCGCTCCTGGATCACGTCGGAGGAGAACCGGCAGCTGTTCGTCTGGAACGACCCGCAGGGCTCCTCCCCGCCACCCGAGCTGGCGATCCCGCGCATCGAGGGCGCGTTCTCCGACGAGTGGAGCAGCTGGTCCTGGGACTCGGTGCGCATCGACGGAGCCAACGCCCGCGAGGTGGTCGACAATGTGGTGGACATGGCGCACTTCTTCTACATCCACTTCGCCTTCCCCACGTACTTCAAGAACGTGTTGGAGGGGCACATCGCCACGCAGTACCTACAGACCCGGGCCCGCCCGGACGTCATGACCGGGTCCAACTACGGCAGCACCGAGACCACACTGCGCTCGGAGGCGTCCTACTTCGGCCCGTCGTACATGATCGACAAGCTTTGGCACGACTACCACGGGATCACCGTCGAGTCGGTGCTGATCAACTGCCACTACCCGGTCAGCCCGACGTCGTTCGTCCTGCAGTGGGGGGTGATCGTCAAGGCGCTGCCCGGGCTCACCGGCGCGCAGGCCGACAAGGTGGCGGCGAAGTTCGCCAAGAGCATCGGCGTGGGCTTCCAACAGGACGTGGAGATCTGGAAGCACAAGAGCCGGATCGACAACCCGCTGCTGTGCGCCGAGGACGGCCCGGTCTACCAGCTCCGCCGCTGGTACGAGCAGTTCTACGTGGACGTCGAGGACGTCACGCCGGAGATGGTCGCCCGCTACGAGTTCGAGGTGGACACCGCCCGCGCGGTGCAGACCTGGGAGGCCGAGGTGGCCGACAATCTGGCCCGGCGCGAGGCCGCCGCCGGGCAGTCATGACCGCTGGTGGCGGGGCTCCGGTACGGTCCGCACCGCCGCAGACCGAGGCCGACCGGCAGGCGTACCTGGAGGGCGGCCTGATCGGGCTGGCCTGTGAGAACTGCGGCGTCCGGGTGCGGGTGAAGAAGAGCAGCGCCCAGCAGACCAGCGTGCAGTGGAGTCCCGCCGGGGTGCGCGGCTGCGCCGAGTTCGCCGAACGCACCCGGTTGGGGGAACCCAGCGCGCTGGTGGCGACCTGCGCGCGGCTGCGCGACAGCATCGAACGCGCGGCCCGGGACGGTCGGCTGCCCACCCCGCCGGAGGGCGACCGGCGGAGCGGTCCGACATGAGCGCCGGGCAGCCGTACCACCGGATACCGGTCGCCGAGGTGATCCGGGAGACCCCGGACGCGGTCTCCCTGGTGCTGGCGGTGCCGCCGGAGCTGGCCGGCGCGTTCACCTACCGGCCGGGACAGTTCCTCACCGTCCGCGTGCCGCACCCCGGCACCGGGTCGGTGGCCCGCTGCTACTCGCTGTCCAGTTCGCCGTACACCGGCCCGGACCTCAAAATCACTGTCAAGCGGATGGGCGACGGCCACGCGTCCAACTGGATCTGCGAACGGGTCACGCCCGGCACCGTCCTGGAGGTGGCCCCCCCGGCCGGCCGGTTCGTGCCCGCCTCGCTCGACATCGACCTGCTGTTGCTGGCCGGCGGCAGCGGAATCACCCCGGTGCTGTCCATCCTGACCTCGGTGCTGGCCCAGGGACGCGGCCACGTCGCGCTCCTCTACGCCAACCGCGACGAGCCGTCGGTCATCTTCGCCGCCGAGCTGCGCCGCCTGCGGGAGCGGCACCCGGATCGGCTGTGCGTGGTGCACTGGCTGGACCGGGTCCAGGGCCCGCCGACCGTGGCCGGACTCACCCCGCTGCTGCGCCCGTACCTGACCCGCGACGCGTTCGTGTGCGGGCCACCCCCGTTCCTCGCGGTGGCCGCGCAGACCCTCGACCGGCTGGGGCTGCCCCCGCAGCGGCTGCACGTCGAACGCTTCGAGTTCGACGGCGACCCGGTGCCGGACGCCGCCGCCGAGGCCGCCGGGCCCGCCGGCGTCCTGGAGGTGACCCTCGTCGGGCAGACCCACCGGCTGGCCTGGCCACCCGGGACGCGCC
>DASVVF010000191.1:0-11691 GCA_036386695.1 Catenuloplanes sp.
GGGGATGGGCGGCCCCCGGCGCACCGCCGGTGAGTCGATCGACGCCCTCGAAGAGGCGATCACGGTGCTCCGGGCGCTGTGGGCACCAGGGCGCGGGGTCACGGTCGACGGCCGGTTCTATCAACTGGCCGGCGCGCACCCGGGCCCCACTGCGCCGCACGACATCGGCATCTGGGTCGGGTCGTACAAACCTCGGATGCTGCGGCTGACCGGCCGCTTGGCCGACGGATGGCTGCCCAGCGCGCCGTACCTTCCGCCGGAGCAGCTCGCCGACGCCAACGCGATCATCGACCGCGCGGCGGTCGACGCGGGTCGGGACCCCGGCGCCGTGCGCCGGCTCTACAACATCGGCGGCAGCTTCGCCGGCACCGGCCGGGAGTTCCTGCAGGGCCCGCCGGCGGTGTGGGTCGAGCAGCTCGCCGAGCTGGCGGTCACCGAGGGCATCAGCGGTTTCATTCTCATGACGGAGGCCGACGGCGCCGACGACCTGCGCCGCTTCGCCGAGGAGGTGGCCCCGGCGGTCCGCGAACTGGTGGCGGCGGAACGCACCCGCGGCGCCCACCGCCCGCTGTCCACCGGTACGGCCGACAGCGGCTTCCCGCCCGGAACCGCCGGCGGCGCCGGAACCGTCACCGGCACGCCGACCCGCAGCGGCGCGCCGACCGGCACCGGCGTGGCTACTGGTGCCGACGCGTCACCGGCGCGCCGGTCGGATCCGGGTGCCCTCGGGGTCACGCCGACTCCCGACGACGGCCGGCGTCTCTCGGCGACCCGGCTGTGGGACGAGTCGACCCGTCCGGTCGCACCGGCCCCCGATCCGGCCATCTCGTACACCGACGAGGGCCGCGCCAACGGACAGCACCTCGTCGACGTGCACAACCATCTCCGCGAGGAGCTGGCGCAGTTGCGCGACGTGGTGGAACAGGTGGCCGCCGGTGCGCTCGCGGTCGGCGAGGCCCGTTCGCTGCTCAACACCATGGCGATGCGGCAGAACAACTGGACCCTCGGCGCGTTCTGCGAGAGCTACTGCCGGGTTCTGACCACCCATCACACCCTGGAGGACGAGCAGATGTTCCCGGGCCTGCGCCGCGCGGATCCGGGGCTGGCACCGGTACTCGACCGGCTCGAACAGGAGCACCACGTCATCGCCGAGGTGCTGGAGCGCGTCGACGCCGCCCTGGTCGCCATGCTCACCGAGCCGGACGGGCTCAACCGGGTGCGCGAGGCGGTCGACCTGTTGACCGACACCCTGCTGTCCCACCTGTCCTATGAGGAGCATCAGCTCGTGGAGCCGCTGAGCCGGGCTTAGCCGCCGCGTCGTTCGCCCGGGGAACGCTCCGACGGCGACCTGGGCGCCGGCGCCGGTCCGGGTCCGCCATCCGGGGGCCAGCCGTACGCGGAATGGGCGCGGCCCGCGTTGATGTGCGCCAGCGCCGCTGCGTGGTACCCGACGGTGTCCGCGGGCGGGTCGCTGACCGGGAACCAGGCGACGCCCCCGCACTTGTCCGGCTCGGCGTTGACCGGCGTCCCGGTCCACCTGGTGGCGGTGTAGAAGATGCCGAGCCGGGGCGGGTCGGTGGCGGCGCCGCGGTGGTCGATCAGGTGCGCCAGGGTCAGGTCGGCGACGTCGACGGTGACCGCGAGTTCCTCGGCGGCCTCCCGGGCGGCGCCGGCCGCGGCGTGTTCGTCGGCTTCCAGGTGCCCGCTGGGTACGTGCCACAGCCCGTCGGCGTAGCCGGTGTTGCGCCGCAGGCTCAACAGGCACCGGTCGCCGTCGAGCAGCAGGAGGTGGACGTCGATGATCCGTCGATGCCGCCGCGTCGCGGGCAGGCTGGAGGTGGCTTCGGAAGCTGAGGGCATGACGGGACGCTAGTGCACACCGGCGCCGGCCGGGGCCGGCACCGCGCGGGCTCGGACGGGTTCACCCGTTGGCGGGGCGGGTGCCGTCCGCCGGCCGCGGGACCGGGCCGCCGCCCGCCCGGATCACTCCGCGGGCGAGCTGTCCGTCGTCGTCCTGTCCGTCGTCGTCCTGTCTGTCGTCGTCCCGTCCGGTCCGCAGCAGGGCCACGCCGAGCGCGATCTGTGCCGTCGCCACGACGAAGGCCAACCAGTCCTCAAGCGGCATGAGCGGGTCGACGAGCTTCCACCCGGCGACCAGCACCGTCCACCCACCGGCCACCGCCAGCAACCACCAGCCACGAGGGCCCCGGGACCGGGTCAGCAGCCAGCCCGTCAGTGCCAACCACCCACCCAGCAGCACTTCGGAGAAGAGCCGCACGTCCTTGGCGATGTCGGCGGCCACGTGGTGGGTGACCAGGACCGCCCAGCGGGCGCTCTGGTCGGTGGCGCCGAGGTAGGCCGCCGAGGACGGCCCCGCCATGCCGTAGGACACGGCGAGTCCGACAATCGCGATCACCGCCGCTGCGGTACCCCACACCGCCGCGCTGAGCCAGCCGACGCCGTTGCCGCGCCACCGCGACAGCAGGGCCGGCACCGGGAGCAGGAGCAGCTGGCTGACCGCGTACAGCAGGTACAGCCCGTGGTAGGCGGCCAGGTGGTTGCCGATCCACGGCAGCAGCGCGGCCGGATCGTCGAACATCTCCAGGGCCAGCCCGGCTCCGGTCAGTACGGTGAAAAGGTAGCCGACCGCGCCGAGGAACGCGATCCCCGACGCGATCGCCAGCCAGCCGGCGGTACGCATCTGCGGCATCGGCGCCTCCGGATGTCCAGACGGGTTACGGGCGACTCGATGCTAGAGCGTTGACCGGGCGGGCTGGCGTCTCGGGTCATCGCCGTCGGCGTTGTCGGGGTCGTGCGACTGCAGGCTCGCCGGTGTCTCCGAAAGCCGGGAGACACCGGCGAGCCCGTCATGACGGCACCGGGACCGGTCAGCCGACTGCGCTGCGCGTCGGTCCCTCGTGCCCGGTTCTGAGTTGTTCCGTGGTGCCGGCCAGCACGGGCCAGCGTGGTGCCGACCCGGCGATGAGCGCGCTGACCGTTTCGGCGCTCAGCGGGCGGGCGATGTGGTACCCCTGGCCGTTCTGGCAGCCCATCAGGGTCAGTTCGGTGGCCTGGGCGGCGGTCTCGATGCCCTCGGCGACGGTCTCCATGTGCAGGATCTGGGCCAGGCGGATCACCGCTCCGGCGACCGCTGAGGCGCTGCCGGTGCCGTCCAGCTCGGCGACGAAGCAGCGGTCGATCTTGAGAATGTCCACCGGCAGCCGGGTGAGGTAGCGCAGCGACGAGTACCCGGTGCCGAAGTCGTCCAGGGCGATCCGGATGCCGTGCCGGTTCAGGGCGGTCAGCTGGGGCAACGCCGCGTCGTCGGTGACCATCGCGGTCTCGGTCACCTCCAGCACCAGATCGCCCGGGTCGAACCCGGTCTGGCGCAGGGTGCTCACCACCTCGTCGACCAGGTCCGCCCGTTCCAGCTGCAACGGTGAGACGTTCACACTCAGCCGGAGGCGTCGACCGGCCGGCACCTCCCGCTGCCACTGGCGCACCTGGCGGCAGGCCTGTTGGAGAACCCAGGCGCCGAGTTCGTTGATCACGCCGGACTGCTCCGCCAGCGGTACGAACTCCAGCGGCCCGAGCAGACCCCGCGTCGGGTGCTCCCAGCGCACCAGAGCCTCCACGCCGACGAGCCCGCCACCGTCGAGCGCCACGATCGGCTGGTACAGCAGCCGCAGCTGGTCCTCGTCGACCGCCCGGCGCAGGTCCTGTTCCAAGCTGACGCCCTCGTCCCCGTGGGCCTCCATCCCGGCGACGTAGAGCTGGAAGCCGTGGGTCTGCCGCCGTTTGGCGGCGTACATCGCGACGTCGGCGTGGTGCAGCAGTACGGAAGCGTCGGCGTCGCGGGGCTCGGCGAGGGCCACACCGATACTCGCCCGGGCGTGGATGGTCTGCCCCCCGATCATCACCGGTTTGTTCATCTCGGCCAGCAGGCGCTTGGTCACCGCGACGGCTTTGTCGGGGGAGTCGATCCCGGTCAGGACGACCCCGAACTCGTCGCCGCCGAGACGCCCGACAATGTCCGAGCCGAGGACGCTGCGGCGCAGCATCGCCGCCACGGCGACGATCAACGCGTCGCCACGCTGGTGCCCGAAGGTGTCGTTGACGTCCTTGAACCCGTCCAGGTCCAGGAACAGCACCGCCGGGATACCGGCTGACCGCCGCCGGCCGTCGAGGAATGCCTGGTCCAGCGCCCGCAGGAAGGCGGCCCGGTTGGCCAGCCCGGTGAGTGGATCGTGGTTCGCGTCGTAGGCCAGGCGCTCCTGGACGGCGCGGCGTTCGGTCACGTCCCGGTACGTGGCCACCACCCCGGCGACCGCGGGATTGTCCAGCAGGTTGCGCAGGGTCACCTCCAACCAGCGGAAGCTACCGTCGGCGTGCCGCGAACGGAGTTCGGTGCGGTGTTGACCGCCCGGGTCGGCCAGCGCCTGCGCCAGGAGCCGGTCGGCGGCGGGCAGATCCTCGTGGTGGATCCACCGCCGGAAGTCGCCGTCCAGGTGATCCGCCGGCCGGAACCCGGTGACCTGCCGCACCGCGGGACTGATGTACAGCACCCGCCAGTCCCGGTCGACCACGCTGACCACGTCGGAGGAGTCCTGGACCAGCGCCCGGAAATGCTCCTGGCCGTTGAGTACCTCGGCCTCCGCCCGTTCCCGTTGTTCGACGGCCTGACCCAGGGTCCGGATGAACGCCAGGGCGCCCATCCCACCGAGGATTCCGGCGACCTGCGCGAGCGCCGATGGCAGGTAGCAGAACACCCAGCCCAGCGCGATCGCGGCCTGGCCGGCGCCGACGACGCCGCCGGTCCAGGCGAGCGCGGGCCGCCAGGCGGCGGCACCGACCGTACGCACGTGCAGCGCCGCGACCACGACGAAGCCGACCGCGAGCAGCGGTCCCCAACCGATCAGATAGATCATCAAGCCGGTGACCGTGTACTGCAGCCCCCACATCACCGCCAGCCGGCGGCCCGCTTCGGTGCGGTTCAGCCAGCCCTGCGCCGCCGGCTGAGCACTGGCGCCCCCCACCACGAGCAGGCCGATCAGAACCCACAACGGCGCCTGCCCGGCCAGACCCACCAGGTGCAGGACCACCACGAGCGGCACGGTCAGCAGGGCATCGAGGGCGTGCTTCGCCATGGGGAGCAGCGACCTCGGTCCGAAAGCCATCCGCGACCTTCCTGTGCTGCGATGTCCGTAACCCTGCCGGGTCGCGTGGCCCTTGCGACTCCCCGATCGGCAGGCCGCGCACGGGCCTGAGGTAAACCCACGGGGCTGAGGTGACGTCGAGGTCGGGAAGGTCCGCGTCGGCTCACCCCGGCCAGCGGCGCAGCAGCGCCAGCGTGCGGTCCAGGACGAGCGCGGCCGAGGCCGGCTGGTAGACCGCCAGGCTCTCATCGGTGAACAGATGCGACGTGCCGTCGTAGGTGAAAAGTTCGGCCCGGGCTCCGGCGTCACGCGCCTCGGCCACCAGGGACCGGCAGACCTCGGGCTCACCCCAGTCGTCCCGGTCGTTGACGTGGACCTGCAGGTCGACCCCGGCCGGCCAGGACGCGCCGAACGTCGCGGCGGGCACCGCGCCGTGGTAGAGCAGCGCGGCCAGCGCGCCGGGCCGGGTCTGTGCGAGCCGCTGCGCGGCCATCGCGCCCAGCGAGAAGCCCGCGTACACGGCCCGCTCGGGCAGGTCGGCAACCGCGTCGACGGCCCGCTGGGCGATCACGTCCAAGCCGACCTGCTGGGCGTGGGCGACGCCCGCGTCGACCGTGTCGAAGGTGGCCCGGTCGAACAGATCCGGCACGGTGACCCGGTGGCCGGCCGCGCGCAGTCGCCCGGCGAAGGACAGCACGCCCGGCGTCAGCCCCTGGGCATGATGGAACAGGACGAGCTCAGCCATCGTCATCCTCACTGCTCGGCACGGCACGGCCCGGCGTGGCGCTGCAACGTGGGTGGGCGAAGCACGCGGCGGCTCCGGCCGGTCAGTCTGCCCCCGGGGTGTGACACCGCCGGAGGGCGGACCGGCTCACCGCTGCCGGTTTCGCTGGACGTAACTGCGGACCCGGGCCCGGTTTCCACAGTCCAGCGGGTCGCACCAGCGGCGACTGTGGTTCCGGGTGGTGTCCAGGAAAAGCCAGCCGCAGCCGGCGCCGTCGCATCGACGTAGGGCGCCGAGCCGGTCGCCCCGCAGCAGGTCGGCCACCGACAACGCCAGGTGGGCGCCGAGCAGGGGCAACGTCGTCGCGGTGATCACGGGGCGCAGCGGGAGCGACGGCGCGACGTCGGCGACCGCCAGCGCCGCACGCCAGTGCCGCGTCACCGTCGCGACGTCGCGGTCGTCGGCGGTGTCGGCGTCCAGGTGGGTGTCGAGCAGCCCGATCGTCGCGGCTCGCAGACCGCGCATGGCCGCCAGCGCGGCCACCGCGCGGCGGGGCTGGCCGATGAGGTCGGCCTCCAGCGCGGTCCGGGCGGATTCGCCGGTGAGGGTGCAGAACCAGTCGATCAGCGTGGCCGGTCCGGTGAGGCGCTCGATCGTACGCGCCGCGTCGAGCCGCCACGACACGGTGTTGCACAGGTCCAGGGCGAGATGGCCACCGATCCTGCTCCATTCGTACGGCTGCGGTCGCGCTGTCGACATGCGTTCACCGTACATGGTCTAAACCGAGTTAGCTCATGTAGCGTGCGGGGCATGGAAACCAGTACGGGCCATCCCGGGGGCTGGCGCACCGGGTTGCGGGTCGGCGTGGGGCTGGCCGCGGGTGCGTTCCTGTTGGCCGTCAGCTTCGGGGCCTTCGCCGTCACCCATGGCTGGCCGGCCGCCCTGACGATCGTCATGTCACTGCTGGTGTTCTCCGGCTCGGCGCAGTTCGCGCTGGTGAGCGCCTTCGCCGGCGGCGGAGCGCTGACCGCGGTGGCCAGCGCGTCGCTGATCAACCTGCGGTTCGTGCCCATGGCGGCCGCCACCGCGCGGCATCTGCGCGGTGGCCGGTGGCGCCGGGCCATCGAGGGCCAGGCCGTCGTCGACGGGTCCTGGGCCGCCGCCCAGCGTCCCGGCGGCGGCGTGGACCGGGCCGTGCTGATCGGGGCCACCCTGGTCCAGTGGCCGGCCTGGGTCCTCGGGACCGCCATCGGAGCGTTGACCGTCCCGTCCACCTCGGTGCTCTACGCGTCGGGCCTCGACCTGGTGTTCCCAGGCTTCTTCGCCGTGCTGCTGGTCGACTCACTCGCCGCCGGGCCGCGCCTGCTGCCGGTCGCCATCGCGGCCGCGGCGGTGGCCGGCGTCGCCTGCCGTTTCCTGCCCAACGGCGTGGCACTGCTGCTGGCGTCCTCGGCCGTACTGCTCGCGCTGCGCGGCCGCCCCGACCCGAGCGCGTCCCGCCCTCCGGAGGAAGCCCGATGATCTCCATGATCGCCGCCGTGATCGCCCTCGCCGCCATCAACATCGCCTACAAGGCTGTCGGACCCGCCGTGCTCGGCGACCGGGAGCTTCCGGTCGTCGCCCGGTCGGTCGTGGACGCGCTGCCCGCCGCCATGCTCGCCGGCCTGCTGGTCGTCGACCTGCTCGGGCGGTACTGGCAGGACGTCGACGGCACCGATCTGGTGGGCCTCGCGGTGGCCGTCGCAGCGCGCGTGAGCGGGCGCTCGCACCTGGTCTGCATCGCCATCGCGGTCGCCGTCACGGCCGGCCTGCGGGCGCTGGTGTGACCACCTCCCGGGTGTCCGGGTGGACGACGAGGCCGAGGTGCGGGTCGTGCACGAGATCCGGGGGCGGGTTTCGACCTGGACGACATCCGCCCGTTCGTCCGTGACCACCCGGTCAGCGCGATTCGCTGAGCAGGCCTACGACCAGGTCGCGGGGCAGACCGTGGGTGTCGTGCAGGTAGCGGTAGTCGTCCTCGTTGAGCGGTCCCCTACGGCGCTGGCGGTGCACCAGCACCCGTCCCCGCCGCACCAGATCCCCGAACCGCCGCTCCTCGGTGCGCAGCACGTCGTGGACCGTCCCGGGATCCGAGCGCTGACCGAACCGGTCCCGGGTGTGCTCGACCAGATTCGGCGGCAGGTCGCCCAGGGTCCGGGTCGGGTCGGTGCGCCACAGCGTGGTCAGCACCCGGCGGATCAGGCGACGCAGCACGTACCCGCGCCCGGTGTTCGACGGGCGGACCCCGTCGCCGATGACGACGATGCCGGAGCGCAGATGGTCACAGGTCACCCGCAGCGACGGCTGGTCCAGTCGCCAGAGTCCGGGAATGGTCTCCATCCACGGCTGGAACACATCGCAGTCGAACACGGAACGCTTGTTCTGCAGGATGGTCAGCAGGCGCTCCAGGCCCATGCCGGTGTCCACGTTGCGTTGTGGCAGCGGTCGCAGGGTGCCGTCGTCGTGCCGCTGGTAGCGCATCATCACGTGGTTCCAGACCTCCATCCACCGGGGGTCGCCGCCCGGTGTGCCCTGCGGTGGCGTCCCGTCGGTCCACACGAAGATCTCCGAGTCCGGGCCGCACGGCCCGGTGGGGCCGTTCGACCACCAGTTCTCGCCGCCGGTCAGTTCCACCGGTACGCCGAGCCGCTCCCACGTCCGTAGGGACGAAGTGTCCGGGCCGACCTGCCCGTCGCCGCCGAACACGGTGACGTGCAACCGTTGCGGGGGGATGCCGAAGCCGTCGCACAGCAGGTGATATCCCCACCGCAGGCTCTGCGGACCGGGATAGTCGCCCAGCGACCAGGAGCCCAGCATCTCGAATACCGTCAGGTGGGTGTCGTCACCGACCTCGTCCAGGTCGGTGGTGCGCAGGCAACGCTGCACGTTCACCAGCCGGCGCCCCGACGGATGGCTCCGGCCCTGCAGATACGGCGTCAGCGGGTGCATCCCCGAGGTGGTGAACAGCACCGGGTCACCCGGCGGCGGGATGAGCGAGCTGTCCACCAGTGGGCGGTGGCCGCGCTCGCGGAAGTATTCGATGAAGGTGTTGACGGTCCGGTCGACGTCCATGGCGGTGCCTTTCGGGTCATGACGACCGGAAAGGACCGCTGACACGGTGCGATCGGGGATCACCTGGCGCGCCGGCGCGACCGTCTCCGGTCGCCGGCGGAAGGTGGAAGGTCAGCCAGCGGCAACCGACGAGCGGCAAGCTCGTGCGGTCGCGATCACAACGCGGGTGCTGACCTGCATCCCGCCACGATAGCGGCCGGGCCGCCACCGGCCCAGCGCTTTTCCCGGGCGGGCCAGCGTTTCGCGGGCGTCGCGGGCGGGCCGGCGCCTACCCGGGGACGGCAGGGGGGAGAGCGGCCCGTAGGGCGTCGCAGGTGGCCCGGGTCTGTCGCTCGACGGTGCGGGTGAGGTCGATGGTCGCCCCGATGTCGCCGCGGTTCGCGGCCTGTTCCAGGGTGCTGCAGGTGGCGGCGAGTCGACGCCCGGCCAGGGTGGCGCTGCTGCCGCGGAACTTGTGGGCGAGTCTGGCCACCTCGACCAGGTCCTCGCGGACGGCCGCGGCGGTGATCGCGGCGGCGGTCGCCGGTGCGTTGCGCAGATACCGGGGCAGGATCCGGTCGGTGAAACCGGGACCCAGCTCCTGTAGCTCCCGCAGCGTCCGGGCTTCCAGCAGCTCCCCGTGGACGCTGTCGGGCTCGGGTACCCGCCCGGGCAGCAGGTCGCGCAGGGTGGCGTCGAGTCGTTGTGGACGGATGGGCTTGGTGAGGAACTCGTCCATGCCGGCGGCGCGGCAGCGTTGCTCGTCCGAGGCGAGAGCGGAGGCGGTCAGCGCGATGACCGGGATGGTGTTCAGGGGGGCGGGCAGCCGGCGGATCTGCTCGGTGGCCTGGAAGCCGTCCAGGACGGGCATCTGGCAGTCCATCAGCACGGCGTCGTAGTGCCGGCTGCGCACCAGTCCCAGCGCCTGCTCGCCGTCGGCGGCCACGTCGGTGGCGTAGCCCAGTTTGGCCAGCATCTCGACGGCGACCTGCTGGTTGATGTAGTTGTCCTCGGCGACCAGGATGCGGGCCCGGGGGTCGCGCTGCGGGGCCGACGGCACCGCCTCGGCGGGGGATTCTCGGCACGGGCATCGCGACGCCCGTGCTCGGCCGGCAGGGCGCCACCCAGCAGCTGGCGTAGGGCGGCACGCAGCTGGGCGACCCGCACGGGCTTGGTCAGGTACGCCTTTATGCCGCTGGCGCGCGCGGCGGAGGCCTCGGTGTCGGTGGAGGTGAGCATGCCCAGCGGGATGGCGCTGATCCGGGCATCGCGCTTGATCATGCGAGCCAGTTGCAGGCCGTCGATGTCCGGCATGTGCATGTCGAGGAGCGCGACGCCGAACGGGTCGTTGTCGTTGGCCGCGGTGTGCAGCGCCCGCAGGGCCGTCTCGGCGTCCGGCACCGCGTGCGGGCGCATCCCCCAGACGGTGAGCAGGTCGGCGACCACCGTGCGGTTGGTGGCGTTGTCGTCGACCACCAGCACCCGCTCCCCGGCGAGGTCGGTGGCCTGCTGCTCGGTGGGGAACGCGCTGCGGGCGGCGGGCAGGGTCAGGCCGCAGTGGAAGCGGCTGCCCTCGCCGGGTCGGCTGACGAGTCCGATGGTGCCGCCCATCAGCCCGATGAGTTGTCGGCTGATGGTCAGGCCCAGGCCGGTGCCGCCGTAGCGACGGGTGGTGGAGGCGTCCACCTGGGTGAATGCGTCGAACAGGGTCGACTGACGGTCGAGGGGGATGCCGATGCCGGTGTCCGCCACGGTGAAGGTCACCTCGTACGCTGGATCGTCGTCCCCGCTGGTCGGACGGACCTCGGCGGTGAGGATGACCTCGCCGGCCGCGGTGAACTTGACCGCGTTGGCGAGCAGGTTGGTCAGCACCTGGCGGATCCGGTGGACGTCACCGCGCAGGGCCGGTGGAACGGCCGGCTGCACCACGGCGGCGATCTCCAGGCCTTTGGCGTGGGCCGCCGAGGCGAGCAGGCTGACCAGGTCCTCGACCAGGGCGCGCAGGTCGAAGTCCACCGGGTCGATGTCCAGCTTCCCCGCCTCGATCTTGGAGAAGTCGAGGATGTCGTTGATGACCGTCAGCAGTGCCTCGGCCGAGTTCTGCACAGTGCTCAGGTAGTCGCGTTGGCGGGCGTCCAGGTCGGTGTCCAGCAGCAGGTTCGTCATGCCGATCACCCCGTTCATGGGGGTGCGGATCTCGTGGCTCATGTTGGCCACGAATTCCGACTTGAGTCGGGACGCCGCCAGCGCGTCGTCGCGGGTGGCGGTGACCCGCGCCTCGGCGTCCTTCCGGTCGGTGATGTCGCGGATGAAGGCACTGAACGGGGCGCTGTCCTGGTCCGACGCGCACACCGTGACCTCGGCGGGGAACAGGTCGCCGTCGCGCCGGCGGGCCCGGACCTCGACGCGTTGGCCGGGCGGGGTGGTGTCGCCGCCGCGGACCACGGTCATCCAGTCCGGGTCGCCGTCGCGCTGGTCGTCCGGGACGACCAGGTCCGCCAGCCGCCGACCGAGGGCGTCGGCCGCCGGCCAGCCGAAGGTGGTCTCGGCCTGGGTGTTCCACCGGGTGACCCGCCCCTGGGCATCGGTGGAGACGAACGGGTCGCCGGCCGCCTGCAGGATCGTGGTGACGTGTTCCTCCCGCTGGGCCAGTTCCACCTCGGCCGCCCGACGGCGCCGCTCGGCGCGCACGGCCAGCAGCAGCCCGGCGAGCAGAGCCTG
>DASVVF010000192.1:0-2979 GCA_036386695.1 Catenuloplanes sp.
GTCCGGCTCGGACAGCACGGGCAGCGGGTCGGCCTCGGACAGCACGGGCAGCGGGTCCGCCTCGGACAGCATGTCGGGGTCGGGCCCCGGGCCGCGGGCCGTAGGCGGCGCCGCTGCGCCGACCCGCGCCGACCCGGCACCGCCGGTCGGCGTCGATCGTGGCCCGGCGGGCGCGCCGGTGCACGGGGACCGGGCCGAGGCCGGCGACCGGGCCAGCGCCGACACGGTCCTGCCGGTACCGGACGGCACGGCGGCGGGCACCGCCACCGCCCTGCGGGCACCGACCATGCTGACCGCCGTCCTGGGCCACCCCCGACCGGGCGGCGGCGCGGCCGGCGACGGGGCGGCGGGGCGGGGGTCGGCGGGCGATCCGGAACAGGCGCTGGCCGCGTACCGGTGGCGCTTCCACCACGAGACGTTGCGCGAGCTGGTCGACGACCCCGATGAGCTGCGTGACGTCCGGGACCGGTTGACCGCCAAGCTGGACACCGTGTCGGACAACGCCGCCCGGGCCCGGCTGCTGAGCCTGCGGGCGGTGGTGTCGCGGATCCTCGGTGACCTGGGTAAGGCGCTGACCGACGGGAAGCTGGCCCTGGGCTTCGCGGAGGCCACCGGCGAACTGCGGCGCATCGCCATCGCCCAGGCCCGGTTGGCGCACGTGCTGCAGTGGCGGGGGGACTTCGCCGAGGCCGACCAGCTCTTCGCCGAGGCGAACTCTTCGGAGCTGCCCGACCGGCTCCGGGCCACGATGCACGAACACGCCGGTCGGTCCTGCTACGACCAGGGCCGCTACATCGAGGCCTGCAACCACTTCGAACGGGCGTTGACGCTGCGCAAGGTGGAGGACCCGGAGCTGATCTCCCGTACCGAACTGGCCCTCGACGCCGTCCTGGCCCGGGTCGGACGGGACGGTTGGGGGCCGTACCCCCGCTCCAGCGACGAGATCCTGCGGGTGCGACGGGCGCCGACGCCGATGTTCGACGAACGGGCGCACCGCTGGGGGTACGCCGGCGCGGACGGTGGGCTGACCATCGAGGCGGCGTACGCCGACGCGCAACCGTTCCACGACGGGGTGGCCTGGGTGCGGCGTCCCGAGGTGCGTACCTGGGAGTTGATCGACGAGACCGGCCGGTTGGTGATCGGTGCCGGGGCGGGCTACCGGGCGGTGGGCTCCTTCGCCGACGGGTTGGCCTGGGTCTCCCGGGACGGCGCCGGCAACTGGTTCGCGATCGACACCGGCAACCAGGTGGTCATCCCGGGACGCTTCGACGATGTGCGCCCGTTCCGGCGGGGGGTGGCGGCGGTCCGCCGCGGCGGGTGGGGGGCCGTCGACACGGCCGGGCGGATGGTCCTACCGATGGGGTACCGGGGCTTCGTCACCGCCCTGACCGATGGGCGTTACCTGGACGGCTTCACCGACGAAGGGCTGGCCATCGTGCAGGGCGCCGGCGGCCGGGGCGTCGTCGACCGCACCGGCCGGGTGATCGTCCCGACCGTACATCCCGACCTGGTGATCCACCCGGTGGCCTTCCTGATGGCGACCAGCTCGGGCCGGTGGGGGGCGCTGGACCGGCGCGGCCGGGCACTGATCGAGCCCGTACACCGCAGCCGCACCGCCGTGATCGACGAGATCGACCGACTACTGGCGGACACCAAGCCGGTGCTGTGACCCGCGGAAGGCTCGTCTGGCCGGTGGCCGGCGCCGACCGCCGGTAAGGTCGCGACCATGGAGTTCCGTCACCTTGGCCGAAGCGGCATGCTGGTCAGCGAAATCGCCTACGGCAACTGGATAACCCACGGATCGCAGGTCGAGGACGACGCCGCCACGGCGTGTGTCCGCACCGCCCTGGACGTGGGAATCACCACCTTCGACACCGCCGACGTCTACGCCGGCACCCGCGCTGAAACGGTGCTCGGCAAGGCCCTTGCCGGACAGCGGCGCGCCGGGCTGGAGATCTTCACCAAGGTGTTCTGGCCGGTCGGTCCCGGCCCGAACGACCGCGGGCTGTCCCGCAAGCACATCATGGAGTCGATCCACGGGTCGCTGCGCCGGTTGCAGACCGATTACGTCGACCTCTACCAGGCCCACCGGTACGACCATGCCACCCCGTTGGAAGAGACGATGCAGGCGTTCGCCGACATCGTGCACTCCGGCAAGGCGCTGTACATCGGCGTGTCCGAGTGGCGGGCCGAGGAGATCCGGGCGGCGTACGCGCTGGCCCGGGACCTGAACATCCAACTCGTCTCCAACCAGCCGCAGTACTCGATGCTGTGGCGGGTCATCGAGGCCGAGGTGGTGCCGACCTGTCAGGAGCTCGGCATCGGTCAGATCGTCTGGTCGCCGATCGCGCAGGGAGTGCTGAGCGGTAAGTACCTGCCCGGCCAGGCCCCCCCGACCGGTTCCCGGGCCACCGACGAGAAGTCCGGGGCGGCGTTCATCTCCCGGCTGCTCACCGACGAGGTCCTCGGGACCGTGCAGCGGCTCAAGCCGCTCGCCGAGCAGGCCGGTCTCACGATGGCCCAGCTGGCGGTGGCGTGGGTGCTGCAGAACCCGAACGTGTCCGCCGCGATCGTCGGCGCGTCGCGTCCCGAGCAGGTCCGCGACAATGTGAAGGCGTCGGGGGTCAAGCTGGACGTCGGGCTACTCAAGGCGATCGACGAGATCATCGATCCGATCGCGGAACGGGACCCGGCGAACACCAAGAGCCCGGCCCGGCGCCCCTGAGTGACCCCCCGGGGAGCACAACGAACCCCCGGGGAGCCACCTTGTCCAGCGGGTCCCGACCGGTCAGCGGGTCCCGACCGCCGCAACGGGGTCGGGACCCGGCAAGGCGCCCACTACCTCCGGGCGCCACCAGACTGCCGGGGCGCCACCGGACTACCGGGGCGCCACCGGACTACCGGGGCGCCACCGGCCCGGGCGGCCCGGTCAGTTCCACCCGGTCAGTTCCAGAAGCGCAGCAGCTCGTAACCGAGGCC
>DASVVF010000193.1:0-2343 GCA_036386695.1 Catenuloplanes sp.
CGGCGCACCGGGCGTACAGCGTGGTGGTGTTCGTCGTGCTGGCGGCCCTGGACAACGTGGCGATCGGGCTCGCGCCGCCGCTGTACGGCAGCATCGCCGCCGACCTGTCCGTGTCCACCCAGTCGGTGGCCCTGGTAACCACGGCCACCTTCCTGCTCAGCGCGGTGGCGGCGGTCGGCTGGGCGTACGTGGGCGACCGCGGCAACCGCAAGCCGGTGCTGATCGCCGGCACACTGTTGTGGGTCGCCGGCACCGCCGCCACCGGGCTGGCCGGCGGGTACGCCACCTTCCTGCTGGGGCAGGCGCTCGGGGCGATCGGGCTCGGGGCGGTGGCCTCCGTCGGCTTCTCCGTGGTCAGCGACCTGATCTCACCGGGGCGTCGGGGTCTGGTGATGGGGTTCTGGGGGCTGTCGCAGGGCATCGGCACGCTCGCCGGCACCCTGCTGGGCGGACTGCTCGGGCACGGCGACTGGCGCCGGCCGTTCCTGGCCGTCACGGCGGTCGGGCTGGCCGCGGCGGTGGCGTACCTGTTCACCTACGACATCCCGCGCGGGAGCAGCCAGCCGGAGGTGGCCGGCGTCGAGTACGACTACCGGATCAGTCGCGGGGACCTGCCCGGCATCCTGGGCCGGCGGACGAACGTGTGGTTGGTGTTGCAGGGGCTGACCGCGCAGGCCGCGTTCGGTTCCCTGGTGTGGTTGCCGGTGCTGTTCGGGGCGCGGGCGCGCGAGCAGGGGTACTCGGCGGGCACCGCGATCATCGTCGGCAGCGTTTTCGCCACCCTGTTCCAGCTCGGTGGGGTGCTGTCGCTGGTCGGTGGCCTGGTCGGCGACCGGCTGCAACGCCGTACGCCCCGGGGTCGGGCCCTGGTTGCCGCGGTCGGCGTGCTCGCCGCCCTGCCGTTCTACCTGGTGTTGTTCTTCGTGCCGATGCGGATCACCGTGCCCGACGGTGGTGGCGCCGGTGCGGTCACCGCGGCCATCCTGGCCAGTGTGGTGACCGAGCCGACGGTCGCGGCGAGCCTCGCTGCGGCGGTGCTGGCGTTGGCGCTGACCTCGGCCAACGCGCCGAACTGGTTCGCGTTGATCGCCGACGTCAACCCGCCCGAGCACCGGGGCACCGTCTACAGCCTGGGCAACCTGGTCAATGGCGTCGGTCGGGCCGGCGGCAATGCGCTGGTCGGGGTGGCGGCGCGGTCGTTGGCGGCGTCGTTCCCCCCGCCGTTGAACTACGCGGTGGGGTTGGCCGCGTTCCAGTTGTTCTTCGTGCCGACCGGGATCATGTACTGGCTGGCGTCGCGGACCACGGGACGCGACATCCGTGCCGTGCACGACCTGCTCACCGCCCGGGCCGCCCAGTCGGCCGGTGCCGGCCGAACGACCGAGGGCACACCCGGTCCGCAACCGGCACGGTGAGGGGATGGTAATCGAGGTGGCAGAGCCGCCGACGTGGGCGCGGGCCGTCGGCTGGGCCGGCATCGGCGCCCACCTGGTGCTGCTCTTCTGGTACAGCGTCAGTGGACTGGTCGCGCCCAGCTGGGCGGTCGGGCTGCTGCTGCTGATCTGGGTGGCCCTGCTGGTCGTGGCGGCCCGGCTGCGCCGGCCGCGCCCGCTGCTGGTCCCGCTGGTCCCGGTGGCCGGAGTGCTGATCTGGCTGGCCCTGATCTCCGCCGGCGGTGCCTGGCTCGGCTGGGTCCCCTGACGGTCAGCCGCGGGCCGACCCGGCGGCCGCGGGCCGACCCGGCAGCCGCGGGCCGACCCGGCAGTCGTCGGGCGGCACCCGGTCAGCCGCGGCCGCACCGGGTCAGCCGCGGGCCCACACGGTCAGGTCGGCCGGGACCCGGCCGGTGTCGTCGAGGGGTCCACTGGTGTGCAGCACGTCGACGCCGGCGGGCAGCTCGACCGGGCCGGCACCGAAGTTGGTCACCACCAGCAGGCCGGCGGGCCCGCTGCGGAAGGCCAGCGTGTCAGCGCCGAGGTCGACCCAGCTCAGCCGGCCCTGACCCAGCTGGAACCGGTGTCGCAGGTGCAGCGCCGTCCGGTACATCTCGTACGTCGAGCCGGCGACCCCGCGCTGCCGGTCGAGGGCGTACTCGGCCCAGGCCTCCGGCTGCGGTAGCCAGCTGTGGTCGGTGGGACCGAAGCCGTACGACGGGGCGTCAGCTTCCCACGGGATCGGCACCCGGCAGCCGTCCCGGCCGCGCTGGGCGTGCCCCGACCGTTCCCAGGTGGGGTCCTGCCGGACCCGGTCCGCCATGGTGGTGTGCTCGGGGAGCCCGAGTTCCTCCCCCTGGTAGAGGTAGCCGGAGCCGGGTAGCGCCAGCATCAGCAGGGTGGCCGCCCG
>DASVVF010000194.1:0-2932 GCA_036386695.1 Catenuloplanes sp.
GCCCGTGACGGCCCGGCTGTCCGGATAGACCGGTGTGGTGACACAGGTACGTCCGTCCACCTGCACGATGAGCGTGCGCCGCCCGAGCACGGCGCGCACCCGGTGCCGGTCCGCCCGCGACGTGCTGATCAGCACGTCGTACGGCAGGTCGCCGAGCGGCACCCGCTGCCCCGTCGGCACGTTCTCCACCGTCACCCAACCCGGTGTGCCCTCTGTCATGGTCCGTTCCCCCGGTTCGCTGCCCTGCGCCGCCCCGTCGCCACCCGGAGCCGTGCCGAAGCGGCTCCACCAGCCGCCGCGCCACCGCACCAGGCGTGAAGTATTGCCCCTCCGGCGCGTCATCGCCGCCCCTATCCGGGCGGTGAGGAACCGGCGCCGCAACGTGGCCAAAACGTCGCGAATTGGCTCACCGGGCGTCATCGGATAGTCACCGGGGCGGCGGGCAACCGCGCGCTGTGACGCCCAGGGGCAGCCGGTCACCACCCGGGCCCCGTCCGACGGCTACGCGGCCGGGTCGACCTCGTCGAGTTGGGCCATGTCCACGCCGGCCTCGCGCAGGATGCGCTGTACGGCGGCGATGGACAGCCAGTCGATGACGTCATCGCCGTGCACGATGCGGTACCAGCGGCTGGCGCCGCGTCGGATCGCCTCGACGCGCCACCGCCCGTCGGGCGTCTCCATCGCCCCCTCCACCTGCACCTTGGGCACGGTACCCGGGTTGCGTTGCAGGTCAGAGCCGGTTTGAGGCCCTCAGGCGGCGCTGTGCGAAACCGGCCGCCCCATCGGGCTTGAGTCTCCACCGACTGGAAGGTCAACACTGGTTGTCGTGAGTGACCGAACCCCGCTGTTCACCATCGGACAGCTCGCCCGGCGCACCGGCCTGCCGGTGCGCACCATCCGGTTCTGGTCGGACTGCGACCTGATCCCGCCCACCGGCCGTTCGGCGGCGGGCTACCGGCTCTACGACGCCGCGGCCGTGGCCCGGTTGGAGCTGGTCCGCACGCTGCGCGGCCTCGGGCTGGATCTGGACACCGTCCGGGCCATTCTGGGCGGACAGCGGGCGGTGGCCGAGGTGGCCCGGGCCCACGCCCAGGCCCTGGACGCGGAGATTCGCGTTCTGACGCTGCGTCGGGCGGTGCTGCGGTCGGTCGCTCGCCGAGCAAACTCGACCGAGGAGATGAGAATCATGAACGACCTGGCCCGACTGTCCGCCACCGAACGTCAGCGGATCATCGACGAGTTCGTCGACGCCACCTTCGCCGGCACGGACCCGGCCGGTCCCGCGTCGGGCATCGCCGCGGCGATGCGCCAACTGCCCGGGGACCTGCCCGCCGACCCCAGCGACGAGCAGGTCGACGCCTGGCTGGAACTGGCCGAGCTGGTCGCCGACCCGGCCTTCCGGCAACGGGTACGGCAGATGGCCGTCGGAGCCGCGCCCGCCGACCCGCAACCGGGGTACGACCCCCAACTGGTCGCCCAGCACGCCGGGCCGGCCATGGCGGCCGGCGTGGTCCCGGACTCGCCCGAGGGCGCGGCCGTGCTGGACCGGATCGTGGACCCGGCGCTGCCGCACCAGGACCGGATCCGGCTCGCCGAGTCGATCGAACGTTTCACCGACCGTCGAGTGGAGCGCTACTGGCAGCTGATGGCCGTGCTCAACGGTCGCCCGTCGTTCCCGTCGGTCGTGCCGGCGTTCGAGTGGCTGATCGCGGCGTTGCGCGCCGCGCGCTGACGCGGTCGGTGGGTCTCCCGCCGGGTGCGTGGCATCCTTGGCTCTGGCCAGGCCTGCTGCGACGGGAGACAAGCGAATGCACATACCCCTGGGCGCCGCCCGGCTGACCAGGCTGGGCGCGCTGGCGGTGGCCCTGTTGGCCGGTGCCTGCGCGATCGTGCCGAGCAGTGCGCGCACCGACGGCGATGGCCGCGCCGACACCGCCGTCTCCGGTCAGGCGAGCCCGGTGGAGCCGGCCGCCGACGGCACGGACACCGCGGCCGAGTTCGAGCGGGACATCGCCGGGGCGGAGCGGATCGCCCGGGACTACTGGGCCAGGCAGCTCGCCGGGTCGGGACAACGGTTCAAACCGATCCGGCGGGTTGTCGCGTACCAGCGGGAGGGCGAACTGACCTGCGGCGACCAGCCGCTGGGTCTGAACAACGCCGCCTACTGCTCGGCCGGTGACTTCATCGCCTACGACGCCAACTGGGCGTTCGGGGCGTTCCGCAAGATCGGCGACGCGTTCCTGTTCTACCTGCTCGGGCACGAGTACGCGCACGGGATCCAGGCGCGGTTGGGCATCCGCTCGAAGTTCACCGTGCAGCAGGAACTGCAGGCGGACTGCATGGCCGGGGCGTACATCGGTGACTCCGAGCGGGCCGGCACCCTCAAGATCCGGACCGGTGACCTGGAGGAGTTCCGTAACGGCCTGCTGGCGGTCGGCGACGATCCCGGCCAGCCGTGGTTCGCCAACAACGCGCACGGCACCGCCGAGCAGCGCAGCGCGGCCTTCCTCAACGGGTACCAGAAGTCCCTCGCGGTGTGTGAGCTCGGCTGACCAGTGGCCGTTGCCCGCACCCGGCCCGCCCCCGGGCCGCGCCGCCGGCCCGCTAGCCGCCCGGGCGGACCAGACCCGATTCGTACGCCAGCACGACGGCCTGGACCCGGTCGCGCAGCCCGAGCTTGGTCAGAACATGCCCGACGTGGGTTTTGATCGTCGTCTCGCTGACCGACAACGCCCGGGCGATCTCGGCGTTGGACAACCCCCGGGCCATCTGCACCAGCACCTCGCGCTCACGTTCGGTCAAGGTGCCCAGCGCCGGGCTGGGCACCGAGGCGAGGTCCGGCAGGACGTCGGCGAACCGGTCGAGCAGCCGCTTGAGGATGCGGGGCGCCACCACCGCCTCACCGGCGGCCACCGTGCGGATAGCGCACACC
>DASVVF010000195.1:0-3809 GCA_036386695.1 Catenuloplanes sp.
CACTCAGCGCCGGTATGAGGGTCCCGAACTGGAAGTCCTCGACGCCGGGAGGGAAGTCTGCGGCCAGGACTACCGGCTGATCGCCCACCGATCCACCCTTCTCGCGTTAACCGAACTTCTTGATAATCAGATATAGCGCCAGCACCATGCCGACGATCATGCCGACGAGCAGCCCGATGCGGTTGGGAATGTCCAACCACCAGTCCAGGAGAGCACCGATGCCGCCCCAGACGATGATTCCACTCAGCAAAGTGCTCAACGCCGTCCAGCCCGCATTGGAACCAGGACCGGGGCGCTGAGGGGGTTGCTTGTCCGCCATGACGGGGGGACCATATCAGCCGGCCGACCTGGCGCGTGACTCGACCCCCGCGTGCTGGATCGCGCGGGGGTAGGTCAGACTCGGGGGCCATCAGTCGGCAGCCGTAGACGTTAGTACGCCGAAGCAAGGCTTCGCGTCAACTTAAGAGCCTCGGCCGGGTAGATGTTCCACCGAGCCGGCCAGGACCGGCCGGACAGCTACTCGATCTCGACATACGGGATCTTCGCGTTCATGATCCAGTACAGGTGCGCCCCGGTCCAGACGAAGGTGGCCACGATCGCCGCGATGCCCATGGCGTACAGACCGGCCCAGCCGACCTCCCGCACCCGGTAGAGCACCACCCCGAAGAGGACGAACTTCAAGGCGTAGGTGAGCAGCACGACCGGCAGCATCAGGTGCCGGGCCACCAGGTCCGCCCAGGCGACCACCAGGCCGGACACCAGATAACTGAACGCGACCAGGGCCACCCCCGCCGTCACCCCGACGGCCGCCGCCGGGCCGGAGAACAGCCAGGCGACCGGCACGGCGACGCCCAGCAGCACCGCCGAGGCGATCAGGCTCGCCGGGAGATGCCGCAGCCGCTCGCGCACAGACACTCCCCATTCCGCCCGGGCCACCACCGGCCCGCGTCACCGGAGAAGGGTACGCGCGGCCCTACCGGTCCGGCGAAGAGCTAGTGGCGCACCCCGGCGCCGACCGGCTCCGGTTGCGGGTAGGCGGGGAACGTCCGCACCAGGGTGGACACCTCGTCGGCCAGCTCGCCCAGCGTCGTACGGCCGGCCGGGGTGTCCGGGTCGGCCCGCACCGTGCGGCCGATCAGCTCGGCAATGGCGGCCATCTCCGGCTCACCCATGCCCTGGGTGGTGACGCTGGGTGTGCCGACCCGGATGCCGGAGGCGACCATCGGCTTCTGCGGGTCGTACGGGATCGCGTTCTTGTTCAGGGTGATCTTGGCGGCGTCACAGCGGAGCTCCGCGTCCCGGCCGGTGACCCCGAGTTCGCGCAGGTCGATCAGGGCGAGGTGGGTGTCGGTGCCACCGGAGACCGGACGCATCCCCTGCGCGGCCAACCCGGCCGCGAGGGCCTGCGCGTTGCGCACCACCTGGCTCGCGTACCCCTGGAACTCGGGTTGGGCGGCCTCGCGCAGGGCGACGGCCTTGGCCGCGACGGCGTGCATCAGCGGGCCGCCCTGGGTGAACGGGAACACCGCCTTGTCGACGCGCGCGGCCAGCTCCGCGCGGCAGAGGATCATGCCGCCGCGGGGGCCGCGCAGCACCTTGTGGGTGGTGAAGCTGACCACGTCGGCGTACGGCACCGGGGACGGGATGGCCCGGCCGGCGACCAGGCCGATGAAGTGGGCGGCGTCGACCATCAGGTACGCGTCGACCTCGTCGGCGATCTCGCGGAACCGGGCGAAGTCGATGAGCCGGGGGTACGCGGTCGCCCCGCAGATGATCATCTTGGGGCGGTGCGCCAGCGCCAGGTCCCGGACCTCGTCGTAGTCGATCAGCTCGGTCTCCCGCTGGACGGTGTAGCCGACCGTGGCGAACCACTTCCCGGAAAAGTTGACCTTGCTGCCGTGGGTGAGGTGCCCACCGTGCGGCAGGTCCATCGCCAGCACGGTGTCACCGGGCTGCACCAGCGCCGCGTACGCCGCCAGGTTCGCCGACGCCCCGGAGTGCGGCTGCAGGTTGGCGTGCTCGGCACCGAACAGCTCCCGGGCCCGGGCGATGCCGATCTCCTCGGCCTTGTCCACCTCCGCGCAGCCGCCGTAGTACCGGCGGCCGGGGTAGCCCTCGGCGTACTTGTTGGTCAGCGTCGAGCCGAGCACCGCCAGCACCGCCGGCGAGGTCAGATTTTCGCTGGCGATCAGCTGCAGGCCACCGCGGACCCGCTCGAGTTCCCCCACCACCACCGCGGCGATCTCCGGATCGGTCTCCTCCAGCGCGGCGAAGTCCGGGCCCCAGAAGGTGCCATCCATGGAATCTCCTCGCCCATCGGTGCCAGTTGCGCTCAGTCTAGGACGATTCATCGGGCGCACCGGGCACCTCACGCGGATGATTGGTGCGATGCGATACCTGGTTACCGGCGCCACCGGCTACATCGGCGGCCGCCTCGCCCCCCGACTGATCGCCGACGGTCACCGCGTCCGGTGCCTGACCCGCACCGCGCGGCGGCTGCGGGACGTGCCCTGGGCCCGCGACACGGAGATCGTCGAGGGTGACCTCGGCCGCCCGGAGACCCTCGCCGGCGCGTTCGACGGCGTCGACGTCGCCTACTACCTGGTCCACTCGCTGGGTCAGGGCGGCTTCGAGGCCACCGACCGGGCGGCCGCCCGGGCCTTCGCCGACGCGGCCGCCAGGGCCGGCGTACGGCGGATCGTGTACCTGGGTGGCCCGGAGCCCGACGGGGCGACCGCCTCGGCCCATCTGCGCTCGCGGGCCGAGGTCGGCCGGATCCTGCTGGCCAGCGGCGTGCCGACGGTGGTGCTGCGGGCAGCGGTGATCATCGGCTCGGGCTCCGCGTCGTTCGAGATGCTGCGCCACCTCACCGAGCGGCTGCCGGTCATGGTCACCCCGCGCTGGGTCCGCAACCGGATCCAGCCGATCGCCGTGCGCGACGTGCTGCGTTACCTGGTGGCCAGCGGCTCGCTGCCACCGTCGGTCAACCGCGCGTTCGACATCGGCGGACCGGACGTGCTGACCTACGCCGAGATGATGCGCCGGTACGCCGCCGTGGCCGGCCTGCGCCGCCGGGTGATCCTGCCGGTGCGGCCGCTGACCCCGTCGCTGTCCTCACACTGGGTCGGGCTGGTGACGCCGGTGCCCAACGCGATCGCCCGGCCGCTGGTGGAGAGCCTGGTCCACGAGGCGGTCTGCCACGAACACGACATCGCCGCGCTGATCCCGGACGCCGACCCGGGCGGCCCGCCGCTGATCGGCTTCGACGAGGCGGTGCGGCTGGCGCTGGCAAAGGTGCGCGACGCCGACGTGGAAACCCGGTGGTCCACCGCCACCTGGCCGTCGGCTCCCGCCGAGCCGCTGCCGACGGACCCGGACTGGTCGGGCGGCAGCGTCTACACCGACCTGCGCGAGCGGCCGGTGGCCGCCCCGGCCGACGCGCTGTGGCGGGTCATCGAGGGCGTCGGGGGGCAGAACGGCTGGTACTCCTTCCCGCTGGCCTGGTCGGTGCGCGGGTGGCTGGACCGGGCGGTCGGCGGGGTCGGGTTGCGCCGGGGCCGGCGTGACCCGCAACGGCTCTACGTCGGCGAGGCGCTGGACTTCTGGCGGGTCGAGGAGATCGTGCCGGGCGAGTTGCTGCGGCTGCGCGCCGAGATGCGGGTACCGGGCCGGGCCTGGTTGGAGCTGCGGGCCGTCGCGGACGGGCCCGGCACCAGCCGGTACCGGCAGCGCGCCGTCTTCCTGCCACGCGGGCTGGCCGGGCACGCCTACTGGGCGTCGGTGTGGCCGTTCCACGCGGTCGTCTTCGG
>DASVVF010000196.1:0-7819 GCA_036386695.1 Catenuloplanes sp.
CGTCAGTACCACGGATCTGACCGAGCCGCCGCTGCCCGCCGGGGCGGCCGACCTGGTGCGCCGGGTGCCCGGTGTCGAGCGCGTGGTCCGTACCCGGGTCGTCGACGTCGCCGTCACGGCCGGCGGCAGTACGCAGGAGACGTGGCTGCTCGGTATCGACCCGGACGCCGCGGCGATGTCCCCGGTCAGCTACGCGCAGGGCTCCGCCGCCCAGGCGCTGGCACCGGGCAGGGTCGCCGTCGGGATGGGGTACGCCAGGGACCATGGCCTTTCCCTCGGAGACGCGGTCACCTTGCGCACCCGCGCCGGTCACACCGCCGTGCTGACCATCGGCGCGCTGCTCGCCGAGGAGCAGAACCCCGCGGCGGGACGGCGCAAGGAGAAGCTCGGCGACAGCAGCCGGCACGGCAGCCGGCCCACGGTCGGCCTGTCGACGCTGGACCAGCTGGCCCCGGGCACACCCGACGACGCCCTGCGGGTGAGCCTGGCCCGAGGCGCCGATCCGGGGGCGACCGCCGTGGCACTGCGGAGCGCCCTCGCCGGGTACCCGCAGGCGCGGGTGCGCGGCCAGGCCGAGTACAAGGCGCTGGCCGGCGGGCAGATCGACGTGCTGCTGTTCCTGGTGTACGGCCTGCTGGCCCTGACGATCATCATCGCGGTCCTCGGGGTGGTCAACACCCTGGCCCTGTCGGTGGTCGAGCGGACCCGGGAGGTCGGGCTGTTGCGGGCCATCGGCGGTAGCCGTACCCAGATCCGTCGGATGGTGCGGCTCGAGTCCACGCTGATCGCGGTGTACGGTGCGGTGCTCGGCCTAGCCCTGGGCCTGGCCTGGGGGGTGGCGGCGCAACGGGTGCTCGCCGCGGAAGGGGTGGACGTGCTGACCGTGCCCTGGACCACGATCGCCGCCGTGCTGGTGGGCTCGGCGCTCGTCGGCCTGCTCGCCGCCGCGCTGCCGGCCCGCCGGGCCGCCCGGATGAACGTCCTCGCCGCGATCGCGGCCGGCTAGATGAACGCGCCCGGCTGGCGACCCCCCTGGGGCCCGATGGCGTTCGACGTCACCCTCGCCCTGGTGGTCCTCGCCTTCTACGAGACGTCGATGGGCAAGGGCGGCGCCGCCGGCCTGGTCGATCGGGGGTCGTTCCCGGTGATCCTGGTCCAGGTCATCCATGGCGCCGCCGCGGTGTTCCTGGCGCCGCGGCGGCGCGCGCCGTTCCTCTCCGGGCTCTGCGTCGCCGGGTTGACCCTGCTCAGCCCGTCGGTGGCCGCACCGGTGTCGGCCTACGCCGTCGGCGCCTACGTGACCGGTCGCCGCCGGGCCTGGGTCCTGATCGCCGCACTGGCGGTCGGATTCGCCCAGCCCTGGGACTACCCGGACGCGCTGGAGATCGCCGGGTTGGCATCGATGGTGCTCGCGCCGGCCGTGCTGGGGATGTACGTCGGCGCCCGGCACCGGCACGCCCGGGCGCTCGCCGAGCAGGCCCGCTCGGAGCAGGAGGCGCTCGCCGAGCGGGCTAGGCTGCAGGAGCGGGCGCGCATCGCCGGGGAGATGCACGACGTGGTCACCCACCGGGTCAGCCTGATGGTGCTGCAGGCCGGTGCCCTACGCGCCAGCGCGCCGGACGAGGCGGTCCGCCGGGCGGCCGAGGATCTGCGCCTGATCGGCTGCCAGACCCTCGAAGAACTCCGGGATCTGGTCGGGGTGCTGCGCTCGCAGGAGCAGATCGGCACCGCGTTGGCCGCCCAACCCGCCGTCCTGGACGTGTCCGAGCTGGTGGCCGAGTCCCGTTCGGCGGGGATCGAGGTCGAACTGCACACCGACGGTAAGGCCGAAGCAGTCTCCCCGGTGATCGTGCGCGCGGCGTACCGGGTGGTCCAGGAGGCGCTGACGAACGTCCACAAGCACGCGCCCGGCGCCCGGGTCGACGTCGACGTGCGCTACCCGCACGACCGGGTCCGGGTCACCGTGCTGAACACCGCGCCCACCCGGGAAGCCGAGATCGCCCTCGACGGTGCCGGTACCGGCCTGACCGGGCTGCGCAAGCGGCTCGAACTGGTGGGCGGCACCCTGCTGGCCGGCCCGCACTCCGATGGCGGGTTCCAGGTGGCCGCCGACCTGCCCGCGTTTCCGACCAGCACCGGCAGCGCCTTGTGATCCGGGTCCTGCTCGTCGACGACGAGCGGCTGGTCTGTGCCCACCTGCGCACCATCCTTGAGGTCGCCGACGACCTGAGCGTGGTCGCGGTGGCGTACGACGGCGCCGAAGCGGTCGAGTCCGTCATGCGCCACAAACCCGACGTGGTCCTGATGGATCTGCACATGCCCGGCGTCGACGGCCTCACCGCCCTCACCCAGATCGTCGCGCTACCCGGCGCCCCCAAGGTGGTCGTGCTGACCACCTTCGACCTCGACCAGTACGTCCTGCGGGCGATGCGCGGCGGCGCCGCCGGATTCCTGCTCAAGGACACCCCACCGGAAGACCTCGTCGACCTGATCCGGGTCGCCGCCGACGGTCACACCGTGCTGTCACCGGCAGCCACCCGCCGGCTCGTCGCCGCCTCGAGTGACCGCCACGCCGACCGCGAACGCGCGGCCGCGGCCATCGCCGAGCTGACCGAACGCGAACGGGAGGTGTTGGCCTGCGTCGCCGCCGGACTGTCCAACGCCCAGATCGCCGACCGCCTATACCTCAGCGAGGCCACCATCCGCAGCTACGTCTCGCGGATGCTGACCAAGCTCGGCTGCGCCAACCGTACCCAGGCCGGTCTGCTCGCCTACACCGCTGGACTCGCCCCGGGCTGATGGCCCACCGCGACAGCGCAGCGGCCGGCCTGGTCAGGTTGTCGGGCCGCCGGATCTTCACAAACCCGCCTGGCGCGGCAGACATCGTCGCGCGTCTCTGCGAGGCTGCTTGCATCCGACTGAGGAGGATCGCATGGTTCGACCCGGACACCTCGCCGCGGCACTGGTCACAATGGTTGGTCTGGCTGTGTTCACACCGGCGGCGGCCGACGCCGTGCCGGCATTCTCGCCAGCGTCGGCGTCCGCGTCGGCGTCCCCCTCGCCGGAGCCGTCGGTGAGTTGCCCGCCGGCCCCACCGGTCAGCGGGGCCCTCGTCGAGGTCGGCAGCGACCGGATCACCTTCGCCTTCCGGGCGGCGGTCCGGCCGCCGGGCTGCGCCACCCAGGCCGTCACGGTCGAGGTGTTCGGCAGCTTCGCCGACGCCCAACTGGGGCGGGACGTCCTGGGCCGGGCGGTCTCCCCGGTGGAGACGACCTCCGGCCGGCTCACCGTCACCGGGCTGACCGGCGCCCGGCAGTACTGGTACCGGTTCTCCGGTGGCGGCTCGACCTTCTCCTCGCTGGTCGCCGGGCCGGTGCTGACCGGGTCGCCGGTGGGGCGGTGCACGGCCGACGCCGTGATTGTCCGAGACTGGGGCACCGGCTTCGTCGCCCGCGTCACGGTCAGCAACACCGGCACCGCCGCGATCCGTGGGTGGCGGGCGAGCTGGTCCTGGTCCGGTGGCGCGCGGGTCGAAGGGCTGTGGGACGCGGTCGCCGTGGCACCCGCGCCCGGAGTGTCACAGGCGGCCGGGAACGCCGGCTACAACGGCGACGTGGCGCCGGGTGCCGCCGTCTCCTTCGGCCTCGTCGCCTCGTCGACGTCGACGTCGTTGGTCGACGTCGGCTGCGTCGCCAGCTGAGGTTACCCGGGACGGGGTGCGGTCGACGCGTCCGGACAAGTGCCGGCGAAGTGTCGGATGGCTTCGCTAGCCTGGGGACATGTTGGATCATGTTGGCGTACAGGTGGCCGATGTCGCGGCGTCGCTCGACTTCTACCTGCGCACATTCGCCCCGATAGGCCTGCGCGAGGTTATGCGTTTCCCGCACGGCGACAGCTTCGTGGTGGGCATGGCCGGTCCGGACGGGGCTCCCGATTTCTGGCTCAGCCCGACGCCCGGCACCGAGACCCGGGAACTGCACCTGGCACTGCGCGCCGCCGACCGGCAGTCCGTCGACGCCGTACACGACGCGGCCGTGGCGGCGGGCGTCGAGGTGCTGCACGCTCCGCGCGAGTGGCCGGAGTACCACCCGGGCTACTACGCGGTGTTCCTGCGCGACCCGGACGGCCACAACGTCGAGGCGGTGCACCACGGCGGCTGACCCCGCGCGGGTCGTCGGGCGGGGGGCGACCGGCGCGGCGGCCGGTCCCTCTGGCCGCTTCCCGCTCCGCTCGACACCGGCTGGTCACGATCGCGTATTGCGGGGGACCCGTGGCAGCGGGACCCTCGTGAAGTCCAGGTCGGATCCGAGGTAGAAGCTGGGGTAGCTGGGCTGGTTGTAGGTGGTGTTCTGGCGAGCGACCTCGACGCGGTACTGCGGGTCGTGCATGAGCGTGTAGAGCATGTGCTCGCTGGGCTCGGTGGTCAGGTAGACGCGCAGCGCGGCGGAATCGGCGGTCCCGACCACCATCTCCTCACGCCAGTCCCCGAGCACGTCCGCGACCAGAGAGACGTTCTTGATCCCGTTGCTGGTGCGGGTGTCGGTGGCGGTCCGCAGCACCCCGCGGCGCCAATCGGAGATCGTCGGCACGTTGGCGACCCGGGAGATGATCTGGGTCGTCATGTCGCCGGCCCAGCGGATGCTCTGGTCGGTGCCCGGGATGCGGGTACCGAGGTCGGCACCTGCCGCCGTGCGCATCCCGATGGACCAGGTCTCCAGACCGGGATGTTCGGGCAGTACGTCACCGACCATGCCGCGCCCGGTGTCCCGGCCGGCGAACTGCCCGTAGATCGCCGCACCGGTGGCGGCGTCGCGCAGGACGTATCCGTACGGCGCGTCCAGGTTCTCGTGGACGGTGTAGATCTCCAGGCCGGGGCGGGCCGGATCGATGTCGGTGACGTGCATGGCGTCCCCGTGACCGAGTTTCGCCACGGTGCCGTCGGGCAGCGTCCCGGTCGAACTGTAGAGCAGGTCCCCGTCGTCATCGATGGTCGCCGAGCCGTAGACGATCTCCTGGCGGCCGTCGCCGTCCACGTCGGCGGCTGACAGCGAGTGGAACCCCTGGTTGGTCAAAGAGCCGTACCTGGGATCGGTGCCGTTGGGCCCGTGCGGGTCGGGGACCTCGTTGAACGGGTTCCTCATCGGCACGAACCCGCTGTCGACGCTCCACTTACGACGCAGCCGACGGCCGTCCCAGTTGTAGGCCACGACGGCAGCGCGGGTGTAGTAGCCGCGGGCGAAGATCGCCGACGGATGGCGGCCGTCGAGGTAGGCGACTCCGGCGTTGAACCGGTCGACGCGGTTGCCCGGCTCGATCCGGGGGAAGGCGTAGTCACCCCAGAGCAGGCCGTCGTCGACCCGCCCCGGCTCGTAGCGGATGGTCTGCAACTCCCGGCCGGACGCACCTTCGAAGACCGTGAGGTACTCCGGGCCGTCGATGATGAAGCCCTCGTACTGTCGCAGCAGGTTGCGCGCGTTGCGGCTGGGCGCGTAGACGTCGAGAAAATGGTCGGCCAGGGCGCCGGCGTCGGCCTCGGACAGCGGATAGGTGTAGCGGGGCTCGATGCCCCAGGCCTGCTCCAGCGTGCCCGGCCAGGTCCCGTTGACGACCTCCGGACGTTGATGCCACCCGCGGAAGATCTCGACGAGGTGCTGCCGATAGCCGGCCGCGGAGAGGCGGTAGTCGTCGGCGTGGGTGACCCCGGCGCGGACGTCTTCGCGGGGCAGGGTGATGAATCGCTCGGATCCGTCGGCGGCGACGGTCCGGGTGCCCGGTGCGGTCTTCAGCATGATCTCCGCGCGGCCGTCGCCGTCGAAGTCGTAGACCATGAACTGGGTGTAGTGCTCGCCAGCGCGGATGTTGACCCCGAGGTCGATGCGGTGTCGCAGGGTGCCGTCGGTCCCGTAGGTATCGAGGTAGACCGGTCCGGTGTAGCCGCGCAGTGACACGTCCTTGGCGTTGGACGGGTTCCACTTCACGATGTACTCGTACGCGCCGTCGCCGTCCACATCGCCGACGCTGGCGTCGCCTGCGCTGTAGGTGTAGGCCTCCCCGGCCGGCGTCACCCCGTCGGCGGGCTTCCGCAGCGGGATGCTGAGGAAGGGCTGCGCCAACGGGCTGGCCTCACCGGCCGGCCCGCGCTCGCGGCCGCCGACCACGGGCACCACCCGATACGACGATGTCGCGGTGCCGCCGGCGTCCACGTGGTTCGTGCGACCCGACACCGTGGCGACGAGTGCCCCGTCGCGGAAGACCCGGAAGTCCGGGCCGGTGAGTCCGACCTCGGTGGCGCCGGTGGCCTCGGCACCGAGCAGGCGCCAGGACAGGAACACACCGTCCGGGACGACTGCGGCGAGCAGGCCCCGGTCGAGCCGTTCCAGCGCGGGCCCCTGTCCACGTCCGGGGCGGGGACCGGGCTGACCTGGTGCGGCCTGCGCGACAACCGCGTCGCCGAGCAGGAGCATCATGGCGCACATCGTCGCGAACGCGGCGGCACACAGCCGTGCCGACCCTGGTCTCGTACTCATCGTCGAGTCTCCCTCTGAGCAGGTGTAGGGGGGGTGCGGGCGGGACGAGCAGACCGATCGGTCAGTTCCGGGCGATGGCGACGGTGATTGTCAGCTCCTCGACGAAGGCGTCCGCCGCCTGCGCGGGTTCCAGCCGAGGAAAGTGGACCCGGTTCCCTACCCGCGCGGCAAAATAGTTTACATCGAAATCTGCCAATGGGACCACTATTGGACCTCGGTGAGCGCGGTCAGGAGCCTCGTGCGGACGGCAACATCCTGATCGTCGCGGGCCGGGTGCCACGGGCAGGCGATGTCCACGGCGACGACGCGGCCGGTCGCCAGCACCCGGTGGACCGCCTGCAGAACGGTGTCGGTGGACGGCCCGCCCGACACCGGGAACCGTAGGTTCGGCAGTTCGTCGGCGTCGATGACATCCACGTCGATATGGATGAGGATGGGTCCGTCGGGCAGGGTGGCCTCGTCGAGGTCGTCAACGGCCCGCCGCCTGAGCCTGCTCCTGTCCAGGTACGCCACCTCGGCCGGGTCCAGGTCCCGGGCGTCCACCAGGACGGCCCGCTCCTCGGTGATCGGACGTAGGCCCAGCGGCTCCGCCAGCAGTTCAGCGTGCGCCCCCATGGCCAGGCTCAGCGCCATACCACCGAGATACCCCGACGTCGAGGTATGCAGCGTGTGCACGTCGCCGTGCGCGTCGAACCACACGACGCAGGGGTCGACGCCAGCCCGCTGGACGCCCGCGATCGTCGCCAGGGCGACCAGGCAGAATAATCGCGCGCCGGAGCGGCCGAGTGAAGCCCGTCCGGCGGGTGGTGTGCCGCCGCCGCACCCGCGAACCCTCAGGGGGGCGCGGGCGGCCGCACCTGAGCAGCGGGTCGCTCGCCGGTGGCGGGATCGTCGCGCGGGTAGCGGTAGACCAGGCCGCGTACCACCTCAACCGACTCGGCGGCGACGAGGCACGGAAGATGGCCGTCCCCGACCTGTGCGGCGACGTCGAAGGCGACGACTATCGGTGGTTCTTCGCCGGCGTGTCGGCGCGCGAGTGCGCGCTCGTCGTGGGTGGGCTCCCGGAATTGAGGGTCGTGGAACTGGGTCGGACAGGCAAGGTACGTGACGTCGGTGAAAATCACCTCGAGACCGTGGTGGTACGTCAGGTCATGGCCGGCGGCCAGGCGAAGCCGGCAGCCGTCGAAGTCCAGCACGTCCCAGTCCCACCAGGACCCGGCAGGCAGTTCGATCACACCCGCGATCGTCTCATCCGGCGCGGGGTGTGTGCCGGTTGACCAGCCGGCCGGCTC
>DASVVF010000197.1:0-10270 GCA_036386695.1 Catenuloplanes sp.
GCAGGGCCGGCCGGCGGGGCGGCTGTCGGCGGTCTGCGTCCCGGTGACCTTCATGGGCCGGGCCCTGGGCGTGCTGCACAGCACCGGCGCGCCCGGTGAGCGGCCGGACGCGGAGCGGCTGACCGGCCTGGCCATGCTGGCCGGCCAGTCCGGCGCCCGGATCGGCACGCTGCGTTCGTTCGAACGGGCTCAGCTGCAGGCCAGCACGGACGGGCTGACCGGAATGCTGAACCGGCGGGCGTTCGAGACCGAGGCCCGCGATCTGCTGCGCGCCGGCGACCCGCTCGCCGTGGTGATGGCCGACCTCGACCATTTCAAGCTGCTCAACGACACCCACGGTCATGAGGCGGGCGACCGGGCGCTGCGGCTGTTCGGCCAGACCGTGCGGGCGGCGCTGCGCGATGGGGATCTCGGCGCGCGGATCGGCGGGGAGGAGTTCGGCCTGGTGCTGTGCAACGTGACCGCGGCGCAGGCGATCGCGGTCCTGAACCGGCTGCGGACCACACTGCACGAGGCGGCGGCCGGCGGTACGCCGACGTTCACCGCGAGCTTCGGGGTGTGCGCGACCGACGGTGGGGGACAACTGGACGACCTGCTGCGGATGGCCGACGTCGCCCTGTACCGGGCCAAACAGGAGGGGCGCAACCGGGTGGTCCTCGCCGACGAGCGGGACAGCCGCACCGAACCGCCACTGACGCGGGCGATCGGCCGGGAGTCGGCGATCCAACTGTCGGCCCGTCATGACGACCTGACCGACACCGCCAACGTCCGCTAACCGCGCGCGGCGGGTTCCGGCCGCGGGGTGGGCAGCGGGCGGGCGGCGCCGGACACCGCCCCGGCGACGGCGACCAGCACCAGCACCACGGTCAGCGCCCGGAGCAGGCCGATCCGGTAGCCGAGCAGTCCCAGTACCGGGGGGCCGGCGAGAAAGGCGAGGTAGCCGATGGTGGCGACCGCGCTGACCCGGGCCGGAGCCAGGCGGGGGTCGTCGGCCGCCGCCGACACCCCGACCGGGAAGCCCAGGGCCGAGCCGAGGCCCCAGAGCACCACCCCGACGGTCGCCACGCCGGCATGCGGAACGAAGATGACGATCACCAGGCCGACGACCGCCGACACCGCCGAGGCGCGCAACACCCGGACCCGGCCGTACCGGTCCAGCAGGCCGCTGCCGGCGATCCGCCCGACGGTCATCGCGGTCACGAAGATGCCGAAGACGCCGGCGCCGGCGGCGTTGCTGACCTGGTGGCCGTCGACCATGGCCAGGGCCAGCCAGTCGTTTGCCGACCCTTCGGCGAACGCCAGGCCGAGCACCATGACCCCGATCAGCAGGGTGCGTGGCTCACGCCAGACGGCCAGCCGGGCGCCGCGGGTGACCGGCGTGGGGTCCGGTCCGGCGCTCTCGGCGGCCGGCGGAATGAACCGTACGGCGACCAGGGTGGTCACCGCGAGCACCGCGGCGCCGACGCCGAGGTGCAGCACGACCGGTACCCGGGCGAACTCGGCCGCCGTGCCGATGGCGGCCCCGACGATGGTGCCCAGGCTGAACGCGGCGTGGAACAGCGGCATGATCGTGTGCCCCAGCGCCCGTTCGTTGGCGGCCCCCTCCACGTTCATCGCGACGTCGCACAGTCCGTAGCCGGCGCCGAACAGCGCCAGCCCGCCGAACACCACCCCGGCGCTGGAAACCAGCGAGCCGACCCCGGCCAGTGTCAGGCCGACGCAGGAGAGCAGCAGCGCGTAGCGGATGGTGGCCCGGCCGCCGACCCGGGCCAGAATGTGGCTTGACGCGGTGAGCCCGAAGATGGACCCGCCGGCCAGACCGAAGATGATCCATCCCATGTCGGCGGTGGAGGCCGCCAGGCCGTCGCGGACGGCGGGGGTGCGTGACACCCAGGTCGCCAGCCCGATTCCGCAGGCGGCGAAGATGACGAAGATCGCGTTGCGCCACGCCTTGACGACGCCGGCATCGAGGACGGTGGCCACGCCGCCAACTTACCGGTGGAGGTGCCGCCCCGCCCGCGCCCGGCTCGACATCCCGCCTCTGGGCACCACCTGAGCCGGCGGGAGGCCCGGAACGGCCAGGCCGCCCCAAGGTGGACATTCCACTGCGCCGATGGGCAAGATCACCCAAGGTGAGCGCCGCATTGACCAGCGGTAATATTTTGATCCGGTCCGGCGGCTACCTCGGGCCGGTGGACATCGATCTCCCCAACACGTTGACACGAAACCGAAACCAAGTGAACATAGAGCCGCCTAAATCGGGGGTTCCAGCTCCACGGTGCACCCGGCGTTGCCCAGCGCCAGGTGAAGGTGTCAACGACCGTTACGGGAGTCGAACATTATGCGCCGTACGTCACCGAAGAGACCACCACGGACAGTGACCGGCCTGCGTACCGCGGTGGTTCTCGCCCTGGTCGCGAGCCTGGTCAACGTCCCGACCGGCCCGGCCGCCGCGGCCCCCACCGCAGCCGGCCCCGCCCTGGCCGCCGCAGCGCCCATCACCACCACCGTCGACCCGGCCGGCGGGCCGAAGACCGCCGCCGACCTGTACCGCTACCTCGACGACCCGCAGCTGCTCGGTGAGGGTCAGCAGCCGGCCCACGTCGACCTGCGCCCGTACGGTGACGCCAGAACCGCCGCCGCGGACATCACCGAACACAGCGCCCGCAGCCCGCACATCGCCTCGCTGAACGGCGACTGGCGGCTGAAGCTGTACGACAAGCCCGAAGACGTGCCGGCCGACTTCCACGGCGCCGGCTTCAACGCCCGGGACTGGCCGAAGGCGTCGGTTCCGCACACCTGGCAGTCGGACTTCATCGACCACCCGATGTTCCGCAACATCCCCTACGAGATGTGGCCGGCCAACCCGCCGAAGGTCCCCCGCGACGTCAACCCGACCGGTGCCTACGTGCGCACCATCGACGTGCCGGCCGACTGGACCCGCGACCGCACGGTCCTGCGCTTCGAGGGCGTCACCAGCAGCTACTTCCTCTGGGTCAACGGCGGCTACGCCGGCTACGACCAGGGTGGCTACCTGCCGGCCGAGTTCGACATCACCGCGCTGCTCAAGCCGGGCCGCAACCAGATCGCCGTGCAGGTGCACCGCTGGGGTGCCGGTTCGTACCTTGAGGACTACGACCAGTGGCGCTACAGCGGCATCTTCCGCGACGTGTGGATGTACCGCACCGGTAAGACCCACCTGCAGGACGCGTACATCACCACCGACCTGGACGCCACGTACACCGACGCCACCCTGTCCGCCCGGGTCGACGTGGCCCGCGCCGCGGGCGGCGCCGCCGGCAGCTACACCGTGCGCGGCACCCTGCGCAACGCCCGCAACGGCGTGGTCAGCACCGTCAACGCGCCGGTCGACCTGGCCGCCGACGCCACCAGCGCCCGGGTCACCCTCACCACGCCGGTGACCAACCCGGCGAAGTGGAGCGCCGAGGAACCCAACCTGTACTCCCTGGTGCTCGAACTGCTCGCCCCGGGCGGCAAGGTCGTGCACATCGCCTCGCAGCCGGTCGGCTTCCGCGAGGTCGAGGTGCGTAACGCGCAGCTGCTGGTCAACGGCAAGCGCATCCTGATCAAGGGCACGAACCGGGCCGAGACCGACCCGGACACCGGTCGGTACAACACCCGCGAGCGGCAGCGCACCGACGTGCACCTGATGAAGAGCCTGCACCTCAACGCCGTGCGGACCTCGCACTACCCGTCGGACCCGTACCTCTACGACCTGGCCAACCGGCTCGGCCTGTGGGTGGACGACGAGATGGAGATCGAGACCCACGAACTCGAGAACTGCAACCCGTCCCCGGGCCGACCGGACTGCCTCGCCGACCGGCCGGAGTGGCAGGCCGCCTTCGCCGACCGGTTCGAGAGCATGGTGGCCCGGGACAAGAACCACCCGAGCGTCATCATGTGGGACACCGGCAACGAGGCGGGCCTCGGCCAGGCGCACAACACGATGGCCGCGTGGGCGGACGCGAACGAACCGACCCGACCGCTCTACCACCAGCCGAACAACCCCGACGGCGAGGCCCCGTTCGCCGACGTGATCGGCCCGCGCTACAACACCCCGAGGACGATCGAGGCCAAGGCGGCGAACGCGACCAGGCCGATCGTGATGGGCGAGTACGCCCACGCGATGGGTAACGGCCTGGGCAACTTCGACCAGTTCTGGGCGCTGGCCCGCAAGTACCCCGCCATGCAGGGCGGGTTCATCTGGGACTGGGCCGAACAGAACCTGCGCCAACCGTTGGTCATCACCCCGGACTACTCGCGCAGCCGGATCCAGGCGTTCCTGGTCGGCAAGGTCGGTCAGGCGCCCGGACGCCGGGGCCAGGCGGTCGACCTGTCCAGCCTGGACGACTTCGTCGACGTGTTCCGCGACCGCAAGCTCGACGTGGCCGGCAACGCGATCACCCTCGACGTGTGGGTCAAGCCGGGCCAGTGGGCCGGCAGCTTCCCGATCCTGACCAAGGGCGACGCGTACGGCCTGCAGATGCGCGACGAGGGCACCCTGGAGTTCGGCGTGACCGCCGGCGGCAGCCGGGCGACCGCCTTCGCCCCCGTGCCGGCCAACTGGGTCGGCAACTGGCACCGGGTCTCCGGCGTCTACGACGGCACCGCGCTGCGGCTGCTGATCGACGGCGTCGAGGTGGGCAGCACGCCGAAGACCGGCGCCATCGACCCCGGCCTGTTCGAGGTGAACATCGGCCGCAACGCCCAGCGGCAGCAGGACAACGACCTGTGGAGCAGGCGACTGGGCCGCGGGCTGGTCGACGACGTGCGGATCTACGGCACCGCGCTGACCGCCGCCCAACTGGCCACCGACCCGGCCAAGCAGCAGGCACTGCTGGCGCTGAACTTCGACGAGTTCAAGAACAAGGGCGACTTCCTCAGCCTCGGGCTGAGCCTGTCCGGCACCGACGGGCTGGTCGGCTCCGACCGGTACCTGCAGCCGGAGGTCCGCGAAATGGCGTGGGCGCAGGCACCGATCCGGTTCACCGCCGTCGACGCCGTCAACGGCCTGTTCCGGATCCACAACGAGCAGCAGGCCGGGGACTTCGAACTGCGGCTGCGCTGGAACGCCATCGAGCAGGAGCGCACCATCCGCTCCGGCAGCAAGCACATCAGGCTGGCCGCCGGCCAGACCCTGGACGTCAACCTCGGCAAGATGTCGGCCAACCCCAACAACCGGGAGCGGTTCTACAACATCTCCGTCGAGAACACCCGGGACACCGCGTGGGCCAAGCGCGGTTGGATCCTCGGCTACGACCAGTTCAACGTCGGCGGCACCTCGGTCCCCGGCATCCTGCCCGGCCCGTCACCGGCCACCCCGCCGGCGCTGACCCAGCAGGGCGACGCCGTCACCGTCGCCGGCCGGAACTGGACCTACCGGTTCGACGCCGGGACGCTGGCCTCCATGAAGGTGGCCGGCAAGGAGCTGCTCTACGCCGGTGCCGGTCCCAGCCTGGACATGTACCGCCCGCCGACCAGCAACGAGACCTACGACTGGGGCACCGCCGACCGAAACATCTGGCATGAGATCGGCCTCGACCGGCTGCAGACCAAGGTCACCGGGATCGAGACCCGTACCGACGGCGAGTCCGTGGTGGTCGAGGTGCGCAGCACCGCCGCCGGCGCGGGCACCGAGGCGCTGTTCTCGGTCGACCAGACCATGCGGTACCGCATCGACGCCCGGGGCACCGTCACCCTGGCGCACGACGTGGTGCCGAAGGGCTCGCGTGCCGGCTCCCTGCCGTACCTGCCCCGGATCGGGGTGGCGATCAAGGTGCCCGAGAAGATGAAGCGGTTCGCCTACTACGGTCGCGGTCCGCACGAGTCGTACAACGACCGGCGCAGCGGCGCTCCGATGGGCGTCTACAAGAGCACCGTCGACAAGGAGTACGTCCGGTACTCCCGGCCGCAGGCGTACGGCAACCACACCGACACCCGGTGGGCCACCCTGTCCGACGGCAAGCAGGGCGGGCTGCTGGTCGGCGGCGACCTGGACGTCAGCGTCACCCCGTTCGACGACCTGGACCGCGCCGAGTACGACCACCAGCTCCCGCTGGTGCGCAACGACGGCTGGGTGACCCTGCACGCCGAGTCCGCCGAGACCGGCATGGGGGAGACCCCGAACTCGGTGCTCGACCCGTTCCGGATCTCGCCGACCGCGCCGCACCGCTACGAGCTCGTGCTGCGTCCGTTGACGGCGACCGAGATCCGCAACGACGGCGTGGTCAACTCGGACGTGCCCGCGCCGTGCCCGCCCGTCGCCAGCGTCACCACCGACGGCCAGCTCCAGCCGGGTACCCCGGAGACGGTCCAGGTGGCGGTCTCCAACCAGTGCCGCGGCGGCCTGACCGGCGTCACGGCGTCGCTGGCGGCACCGGCGGGCTGGACCGTCACCCCCGCCTCGGTGGACCTGGGTGACGTCCCCGCCGGCACGCCGGAGACGGCGAGCTTCACGGTGACCGCACCGGCCGGCACGGATTACGGCAACTACCCGCTCACGGCGACGGTCACGTCGACGTCGCGGGATGGCTTCCGGACCTCCGTCACCGCCGGCGCCAGCATCCGGGCGCCGCTGCCGGCCGGCTTCCAATGGGTCAGCGACATGCCGTTCGTCAGCCAGACGAACGGTTGGGGTCCGGTCGAGCGGGACCGCAGCAACGGCGAGCAGGGTGCGACCGACGGACGGACGATCACCATCGGTGGCACCACGTACGACAAGGGCATCGGCGTGCACGCCGTGTCGGCCGTCGCGGTCGACCTCGGTGGCCGGTGCACCACCTTCCGCACCGACGTGGGCGTCGACGACGAGACCGGCAGCAACGGCTCGGTGGCCTTCGAGGTCTGGGTCGACGGCGTCCGCAAGGCCGGGACCGGTGTGCTGACCGGAGGGGCCGGCGCGGAACCACTGACCGTCGACGTGACCGGCGGGCAGCGGATGGAGTTGCGGGTGACCGATGGCGGCAACGGCCTCGCCTCCGATCACGGTGACTGGGCAGCGGCCCGGCTGGCCTGCACCAGCTGACCGCGCGGACTCGGCCGGCGGCGGGACTTCCCGTCGCCGGCCGATCTGTGTCCGGACCTTGGCCGCCGCGCCGTCCCCGGCCCGGTTGCCCGCGCGCTTCCGGCCCGGCTGCCCGCGCGCTTCCGGCCCGGCTGCTGTGCTCAGCCGCGGCGGGTGCTCAGGATGACGCCGGAGCCGTGATCCAGCTCGACCGAGACCAGCCGGGGGTCGTCGAGCACGGTGGCCCGCACCGCACGCTGGTGGGTGTGCTGCTCCGGCGGCCACGCGGCGGTGGGCGTCATGTCGTCGACGACCAGCACACCACCCGGCCGCAGCGCGGTGACGGTCCGGTCGAGCCCGAACCACTTGCCGGCCGGGGCGTCCGCGAAGATCAGCGCGAAGGTGGCCGGCCGCAACGCCTCCAGCGCGTCACCCCTACGCAGGTCGACGAAGTCGGGCCACGACCCGCCCGCGGCGAGGTCCGCCGTCGCCGGGTCGGACTCCACTGTGGTCACCGTGACGTCGGTGCGGGGCAGCAGCCCCGACGCCAGCCACGCCGTGCCCACGCCGGTGCCGGTGCCCAGCTCCAGAATCCGGCCGCCCGGTGGCACGCAGGCGGCCAGGACGGCCAGCAGGCGACCGACCGCCGGCTCACACGAGTACGGGAAGCCGGCCGCGCCGGCCCGTTGGGCGGCCGCCGCCACCGTCCGGGGAAGACCTGGTGTCATGGACCAGGGACAGTAACAACCAGCGGCATGCACCGCTGTGAATTCAGCCGCACCGGTGCGTGCCGCTGGTTGGTCGAAGGCCAGCGCGGTCCGCGAATCCTGGCGGTCCAGACCAGCGGGTACGGGAGCGCGGTACGCGATGGACGGAGCAGGGCGCTACGGTGGGGCACCTCAGTGCTCGGCCGCCACGCTGAAAGGTCGGTACCAGAGATTGTGTGAGGCGATCATCCGGCAGCACTGCGACTCCTGCGCGGCGCGGGCAGCGTGCCGGGTGTGGGAGGCGGTCGTCCAACGCAGGCTGCAGTGGGCCATCTGGTGTGAATGTGCGACGTGTGGGCCGACAGAGGAGTTCGGATGGGACGAGACCCCACCCGAATCCCGGCAGGCGCTGCTCGACCAGTGTGGAGTGTTCCGCCTGCGGGTCAGTCCGGGAACCCAGTTCTCACGGGTGCGGCTGATGAAGGAACTCCGGGCGATGGGCGTGTCCATGGCTGAGGTGTCCGCTGCGATGGACGATCTCCTCAGTGCGGGGGTGACCGGAACCGAAGTGGAGATGCAACTGCTCGCAATGAAACTTCAGGGTTCCGGTGTGGAGACCGCGATAGCCAAGGTCAGCTCCGGCAGCGAATGACTCCCACCATGATCTGTCGGCCGGTTGTCGTGCCGACACCTCTGCTGAGCGGTGGGGCCGAGCGGCGGCCATGATTACCGGCGATGATTTTGTGATGGTGGTGGCTGTCGACCCCATGGTGTTGGTCCGTGACTTCCTCCAGGAGTGGTCAAGCCGGTGGCCGAATATGTGCGTGGCGCCCGGGGAGAACCCGGACGCGGGCTTCGAGTCCTGGCCGCAGGCGGCATCGCGGGTCTCTGTCGGTGAGGGTGATGTGTTGGTTGCCCGGGACCGACAGATGGAGTCTGAGTGGAGCGAGAAGGGCTAGGGTATAGACGCACATCCATAGGACCTGGAGGTGTCGTGAGAACCCGACGAACAATCCGAGCCATCCTCGCCACCCTGGTTGCCGCGTTGGCGGCGATCACACTGAGCCCTGTCGGGGCGGGCGTGGCGCACGCCGCTCCCCCCACCTGGAGCCCGCCGGCGAACCTGGTCACCCCCTTGAACCAGGTGTGGCAGCACCAGGAGCAGACCTACTTCGGCGGCAACCTCTATGGTTTCCGCAACTACGGCTGGGATCAGGTGATGGCCAACCGTGGCCACATCAACTACTGCGTCCGCTGGGACTCCTCGGCCAACGTCACCGCTGCCCAGCGCGACCAGATCCACGCCGCTGTCGCCCGGCAGTACAAGAAGTGGATGGACCAGTTGGTCGGCCACAACGCGTGGCCGTACACCGAGGTGCCGGTCCGGGTGGTCGGCTGGGCGGTACGCAACCGCTCCCAGTTGCAGTGGAGCGACAACTCGGTCGACATCTACGTGGGCGACATCCGGGAGAACGCGCCGCAGTGTGCCGCGCCGTGCGGCCGGTTCTTCAACCAGAGCGGCCGGTACCCGAACTGTCCCGGCGGTGTCGCGCGCCACTACGACCATTCGTTGTGGCTGACCGACGGCTTCCGTGGCGGCCACGGCGGCGACTGGGGCCAGCGGATGGGCCGCGAGTACTTCATGAACAACATCAACGCCGCCGACATGGAGATTTTCCTGCACGAGATCGGCCACACCTGGGGCCTGGACGACTTCTACGACTGGACACCCAGCGGCGTCGGCGGTTTCCTGATGAAGGCCGGCACGGCCCGGTCGATCACCGAATTCGACGCGTGGATGTTCCGCGACTGGTGGCGTCATCTCAAGAACCGCTACGGCTACTGACTCTCGTCGACCCCGGCGGCCAACCAGACGCCGCCGGTGCGCGCAGCGGGACAGTGGGGCGGGCGCCGGTAGTTCATGATGGCGCCAGATGTTCGATGGCGCGGTACGGAGGTACGTGATGGCTGCGGTCAGACTTGTCGGCGTGGCGTTCCCCATCACGGTCGTCATCATGCTGCTCGGCGTGCTCAGGATGGCGATCGGGACGGCGTTGAACACCCACCCGTTCCGCCTCGACGGCACAGCGGTGGCGCAGGCGCTCGGTGCGGTCTGGTTAGCCGTGATCATCGCTCTGCTGGTGGTCCGCGTCGTATCGTCCGCCCATCCCGAAGGCACCCGCCGCCTGCTCGTCGGAGGCAGGATGACCCCGGCCGGGAACCGGGTCTTCTGGCTGTTGTTTCCCAGCCTGCTCGGCGCCAGCTACCTCGTCGAGGCGCGACTGACCGATCAGCTGACGTTCGCCGCGGTCGGTGCCACGCTGTTCATCACGGTGGTGGTCACCCTGATCGTGTACGGCTTTCAGCGGTGGCAGGCGGGGCGGCAGCCGGCCCGCTGAGCCCCCGTACGTCGTGTCCGGAGCGAACTGGCCGACATGCCCACTACTATGGTAATTCCGGCCCGAAACTGTATTCTGCTCCTACTCGCACGATTTAACACGTCTCCGGCCATTGCTTCAGGATGCGGGTCGGCCGATGT
>DASVVF010000198.1:0-39622 GCA_036386695.1 Catenuloplanes sp.
GCATGGTCCAGTGTCGACATGGCGCAACGTTGTCGCGACCGGCTAGAGCGGCACCTCAACCGTTCTGGAGCCGGCGGTCGGCGTTTCCATCGGTGCTTTAAGGGGGCTCGAGCAGGACCGGGCAGCGTGGCCACCATGAAGGTGGAGAAGGACGTCTACATCCGGGGCAATGGCGTACGACTTCCGGCGACCCTGACCGTTGCCGACGCGATCGCCGCCGGTGACTGCGATCCGCGGCTCGTGCGGCGTACCGATGTGGTCTCGGTGTCGGTGTCGCCGGAGGAGTCCGCGGCTCAGATGGCCGCCGCTGCGGCCCGCACAGCGCTCGACCGCGCCGGGGCGACCGGGGCGGACGTCGACCTGATCCTGCACGCCGACACCTACTACCAGGGACAGGACCTCTGGCCGGTCGCGTCCTACATCCAACGGGTGGCCGTCGGCAACCAGTGCATGGCGGTCGAGGTGAAGCAGATGTCCAGTGGCGGGATGGCCGCCATCGAGCTGGCGACGGCATACCTGACGGCCGAACCGAACCGCTGCGACGCGCTGCTGACCACCGCCGACCGGTTCTGCCTGCCGGGGATCGACCGGTGGCGCACCGACCCGGGCACTCCGTACGCCGACGGCGGGACCGCCCTGGTCCTGTCCCGGCGCGGTGGCTACGCCCGGCTGCGGTCCATCGTCATGCTCTCCGACCCCGAACTCGAAGGGCTGCACCGCGGTGACGACCCGTTCGGCCCGGCACCGTTCAGCCAACGCATGCCGGTCGACTTCGCCAACGCCAAGCAGGCGTTCGCGCAGCAGTTCGGCTTCTCGTACGCCGTCAGCCGGGTCAAGACGTGGCAGCGGGCGACGATGAAGCAGGCCCTCGCGGACGCGGACGTGGAGCTGGGCGAGATCGACTGGATCGTCCTGCCGCACTTCGGGCAGCGCAGGCTGGAAGCGGGCTACTTCCGGGAGTTCGACATCGATCCGGATCGCACGACCTGGCACTGGAGCCGGACGATCGGGCACCTGGGCGCCGGCGACCAGTTCGCCAGCTTCGGTCACCTGGCCGACGCCGGCCACCTCCGGGCGGGCCAGCGCTGCCTGCTCGTCGGGGTGGGCGCCGGTTACACCTGGGGGTGCGCCGTGGTCGAGGTGCTGGAGCGACCGGCCTGGGCCGGATCCTGCTAACCCCGGCACACCCCAGGCGGCCCCGCCGCGCCGTTCGCCGGCGAGGCGGGGCCGCACCGGTCTCAGTCGAACGTGACCACGTGCGCGTCGGCGTCGGCTGCCGCGAACGCCAGCAGCCGCAGGGCCTCCTCCTCGAGGGCGGCGCGGTCCGGGCCCGAGATGGGCGCGAACGGCTCGACACGCAACGTCGCCGTTCCCCTCGCCCGCCGGATCCCCCAGGCGCCCCGGACGAACCCGTCGACCAGCACGCTGGCCCGGATCGCCCCCGCGCCGACGGAGATCAGCTTGCGGTGCCCCTCGTCGAGCACCCGGGTGCGGTCAGCGAACGCCACCATCAGGTTGTCGAAGTCGGGCAGCAGCCGCGGCGGCGCCGGGGTGTCGGGGTCCGGTCGCGGGGCGTCCGGCAGGTCGAACAGCTCACGTCCGGTCTCGTCGCGGAACACCCGCAGGTGCGGCCGCAGGCGCTCGACGCTGGCCCGCAGGCGGGTCAGACCGCACCAGGCCTGGATGTCCATGACGCTCGCCGGGCCGAACGCGGCCAGATACCGCATCACCAACCGGTCCGGCGTCGGCTCGACCGTCAGCGGCTCACCGAGCCACTGCTCCGCCACCGCCGACGGTACGGCCCGACCTCGGCCCCACGTCCCGCCCGGCGGCACGTGCACCACCGGCAGCAGGTACTGCACCGAATACGCCAGCGACGCCGGATCACGTCCCGGATACCGCCGCGCCAACAGCCCGCGCAGCTCCAGCGTCGTCCGCGGGGCCTCTTCGAGCAGTTCCCGGCCGACCGCCGCCAACTCGCCGAGGTCCATCCCCGCGGTGCCGCTCCCACAGAAGCTGCGCTGCGCCCGGTCCAGGACAGGTTGCAGCAGCTGCCGTACCCAGACGAAGTCCGGGGCGGTCAGCAGGTGCAGGGTGTAGCGCATCGTCCAGCCCCGCACCACCAGCCGGTCCGTCATCAGCCGGGTCAACGTGTCCCGCTGGAAGTCCGCCAACCTGGACCACAGGCCGATGTACGGCGGATTGGTCTCCTGGGCCTGCAGGCCCATCAGCTGGTCGATCGCCGCCGGGACGGGCAGCTGATGACGACGCAGCAGGAGCTGCCGGTGCAGCGTCGCCCGGTTCAGCTCCCGCCTGGTCAGCACCTTCGTCGCGACTGCCATCAGCTGCTCCGTACCGGCTCAGCGGTGCTCACGGACCACGATCGCGGAGTTGAACCCGCCGCGCCCCCGGCTCAGCACCAGAGCGGCTCTGACCCTGCCGTGGCGTGGTTCGTCACGAACCAGATCGAGCTGGTACTCGGCGACCGGGTTGCGCACGTTCACCGTCGGCGGGATCACGCTGTCCCACACCGACAGCAGCGCGCTGGCCAGGTCCAGCGAGGCGCCGCCGGCGAACAGCCGCCCGGTCATCGTCTTGGGCGCGGTGACGGGCACCCCGTACGGGCCGAACAGCGCGCAGATCACCTCGGCCTCGGACCGGTCGAGGTCCGCCATGCCGGCCGCGTCAGCGAAGACCACGTCGATGTCGCTGGCGGTCAGGTCCGCGTCGGCCAACGCGAGCTGGGCGGCCCGCAGCAGACCCGGTGGGCGCCCCGGTCGGCGGGAGTCGAACGTCGCGGCGTAGCCGGCGATCTCCCCGTACACCCGCACGGGGTAACGCTGCGCGGCCGACTCGGCGGTCTCCAGGACGAAGATGGCACCGCCTTCGCCGGTGACGTAGCCGTCGGCGTCCTCGTCGAACGGGGTGTAGGCCCGCAGCGGGTCGGTGCGCCGGCTGATCGACCCGGATGCCTGGTGGGCGACCCACGCCCAGGGGCACAGCGAACTGTCGATTCCGCCGGTCAGGGCCATCCGCACCCCCTTGCGCAGGTGCCGGCGGGCGTGGCCGACGGCGTCGAGCCCGCCCGCCTGTTCGGTGACGATGACCGCGCCCGGGCCCCGGATCCCGTGCCGGATCGAGATCTGTCCGGTGTTGACCGCGTAGAACCACGCGAACGACTGATAGGCGCTGACGAAATCAGGCCCCTGGTGCCACAGTTTCTGCATCTCCCGCTGGCCGAACTCGTAACCGCCCGCCGTGGCGGCCGTCACGACCGCCATGTCGTCGTCGGGCATGTCGGTGTTGCGCAGGCCGGCGCTCCACAGCGCCCAGTCGGTGGCGACCAGCGCGAGCCGGGTCATGTGGTCGGTCTGCGGCAGCAGCTTCGCCTGCAGGTGCTGGGCCGGTTCGAAGCCCGGGACCTCACCGCCGAGGCGGGACCAGTACTTCGAGTTGTCGAACCGGGTGATCGGGCCGATCGCCGACTCCCCGCGCAGGGTCGCCTTCCAGTACGCGCTGGGCCCCAGCCCGTTCGGCGCACACAGGCCGATACCGGTGACCACGGTCTTCGCCTTCGTCGTTGTCATGTCATCTCCTCGGTCCGCTGCAGGACCAGCGCACTCTGGAACCCACCGAAACCACTGCCGACGGTGAGAACCGTGTCCACGGACTGCTCACGGGCGACCAGCGGAACGTAGTCCAGGTCGCAGTCCGGATCCGGCTCGTGCAGGTTCGCGGTGGGCGGAATGATTCCGTGATTGAGTGCCAGGAGGCAACCCGCGATCTCCAAGGAACCAATCGCACCCAAAGAATGTCCGATCATCGATTTGAACCCGCTCACCGGAATCTCGTAGGCGCGCCGGCCCAGGCTGCGCTTGAACGCCGCCGTCTCGTGCCGGTCGTTCTGTTTGGTCCCGGAGCCGTGGGCGTTGATGTAGTCCACCTGCGACGGATCGATACGGGCCTGAGCCACGGCCACGTTGATCGCGTCGGCCATCTCCTTTCCCTCCGGGTGCAGACCCGTCATGTGGTAGGCGTTGCAGCGGGACGCGAAGCCGGAGATCTCCGCGTACACCGGGGCCCCCCGGCGGCGGGCGTGCCCCAGCTCCTCCAGCACCAGGATCGCGGCCCCTTCGCCGAGGACCAGCCCGTCGCGGGTCCGGTCGAACGGGCGGCACGCGTGCGTCGGGTCGTCGTTGCGCGTGGAACTGGCCCGGATCACGTCGAAACAGACCACCGTGATCGGCGACAACGGCGCCTCCGTCCCACCGCTGACCACCACGTCGGCACTGCCCTCGGCGATGAGTTCCGCGGCGTAGCCGACGGAGTCCAACCCCGATGTGCACCCGGTGGAGACGACGTTGACCGGGCCTTCGGCGCCGACCAACCACGCCAGCTCCGCCGCCATCGAGCTGGGGGTGAAGTAGTCGTAGAGGTGCGGGACGGTGTATGCCTGGTCGACCTCCCAGTTCTGCCCCACGTCGCTGCCGATGACGTACTCGCGCTCCAGGCTCGTGGTGCAGCCGACCGCGGTACCCAGGGCCACCCCGATCCGGGTCGGGTCGAGGTTGTCCAACTCCAGCCCGGAATCGGCGACCGCTTCCCGGGCCGCGACGACACCGAACTGCGCGGCGCGGTCGAGCCGCCGCGTCTCCTGCTGCGACAGGCCCTCGCGGATCGGGTCGAAGTCGACTTCAGCGGCCATCCGCGACCGGTACGGCGCGGCGTCGAAGTGGGTGATCGCCCTGGTGGCGGTACGCCCCTGCGTCAACAGCTCCCAGTACGCCTTGACCCCGATGCCACCCGGGGCCACCACTCCCACCCCGGTGATCACCACCCGTCGTTTCATGCTCCCACCCCGTTGGGTACCAGCGTTGCTCGCAACATCGCGTCTCCCGTCCATGTCTGTGCCGCGGCGCCGGGCTTCCGGTCGCCGGCGTCTACCTGGCCGCGCCGCGCCAGCACCTCGGCGTAGTCGGCTGCGTCGCGCAGGGCGACCCAGCACGCCGCCGCGACGTCCTGACCCACCCCGACGGTGCTCCAGGTGCCGGAGCGGTCAGCGAAGGTGAGCAGCACCCGCACGCCGTCCCCGCCGGCACCGCGCAGCGGGCGGACCCGCGAGCGGATCAGCTGCCACCGGTTCTGCGGCCACAGCGGCGCGAGGCCGTGCTGGACAGCCGAGTTCAGGGCGGCGATCGGACCGTCACCGGTGCCGTGCCCGGTCACCGGTTCATCGTTGAGGCGCGCCGTGACCATGGCCTCGTGCCGCACCGCACCGTCGGGGTCGGGGCCCGTCACCAGCCGCCAGGTGTCCAGCCGGAACGCGCTCGGCGGTGCCTGCGTCGCCAGCTCGGTGCGCAGCACCAGCTCGAACGAAGCATCCGCCACCTCGAAGCTGTAGCCGGCCTGCTCCAGCGTCTTGACCCGGCCCGCTATCCGGCCGGCGACCGCCGAGCCCGCGGGGATGTCGTAGCCGAGTTCCCGGGCCTTCATCTCGATCGAGGAGCGCCCGGCCTGGTCCGAGATCACGGTGCGCATGGTGTTGCCGATCAGCTCCGGCACCACGTGCTGGTACAGACTCGGGTCGACGCGTACGGCGGACGCGTGCAGGCCGGCCTTGTGGGCGAACGCGGACGACCCGACGTACGGCGCCTGCGCCGGCTGCGGAATACCGGTGATCTCGCTGATCGCACGGGCCACGTCGACCATGCCGAGCAGCGCCTCCGCCGTCACGACCGGGTGGGCCTTCTTCATGGCGAGGTTCCCGACCACGCTGAACAGATTGGCGTTGCCGCAGCGTTCGCCGTACCCGTGTGCGGTGACCTGGACCTGCACCGCACCGGCCTGCACGGCGGACAGGGTGTTGGCCACCGCGCAACCGCCGTCGTCGTGGCAGTGGATGCCCAGGGTCGCCCCGGTCCCGGCGACGGCGCTCACGACCTCACCGATCTCCTGGGGCAGCGTCCCACCGTTGGTGTCGCACAGGACGACGACCTCGGCACCGGCGGCGAGGGCGTGGCGGACCACCTCGAGGGCGTAGCCGGGGTCGCTGCGGTAGCCGTCGAAGAAGTGTTCCGCGTCCAGGAACACCCGTCGGCCGTGCGCCACCAGGTGGCGCACCGTGTCCCTGATCATCGCCAGGTTCTCGTCGGCGGTGGTGCGCAGGGCGAGCGCCACGTGCCGGGAGTCGCTCTTGGCGACCAGCGTCACCACCGGGGTCTGGGCGGCGAGCAGAGCGGCCACCTGCGGGTCGTCCCGCACCGCGACGCCGGGGCGGCGGGTCGCGCCGAACGCGACGAGCTGGGCGTTGCGCAGGCTGAGTTCGGTGCCCGCGCGCTGGAAGAACTCGGTGTCCTTCGGGATGGCGCCGGGCCACCCTCCCTCGATGAAGGTCACTCCGAACGCGTCGAGCTGCCGCGCGACGGCCAGCTTGTCCGCAACGGATAGGACCATGCCGCTCTGCTGAACGCCATCACGAAGGGTCGTGTCGTAAAGCTGAAATTCCTCGTAGACCGTAGCCATGCCTTACTGTGCGAACCGCGACTCGCGAGCCGGTGGAGCCGTGGTTGTCACGCCGCCTGCCGGGCGCCGCCGCCGGTCAGCAGGGCCTCGATCTCGGTGCCGGTCAGCCCGCACCCGCGCAGGATCTCGACCGTGTGCCGGCCCGGCTGCGGAGCCACGTCGGGCAGCTCGGCCGGTGTCCGTGAGAACCGGGGCGCCGGGGCCGGCTGACTGCCCGACCCCGCACCGACATGGGTGGCCCGGGCCCGGTGGTGGGGATGGGCCTGCGCCTCCGGCAGGCTCAGCACCGGCGTCACGCACGCGTCGGTGCCGCCGAACACCACCCCCCAGTGGTCGCGGTCGGCCGCGGCGAACCGGGACGCGAACAGTCGCCGCAGGGCCGGCCAGTTGGCGTTGTCGGCCCGGTCCGGGACGTCGCCGCCGCGCAGGCCGAGCCCGTCCAGCAGGGCGGCGTAGAACCTGTCCTCGAGCGCCCCGACAGCGACGTAGCCGCCGTCGGCACACGGGTAGACGTCGTAGAACGGGGCTCCGGTGTCGAACATGTTGCGACCGCGTTCGTGGCGCCACAGACCGGCCGTCGCCATCCCCGAGACCATGGCCAGCAGACTGGCCGCACCGTCGACGATGGCGGCATCGACGACCTGCCCCTCACCGGAGCGCTGCCGCTCGACCAGGGCCGCCAGCACCCCACCGACCAGGACCAGACCGCCGGCGGCGAAGTCGCCGAGCAGATTGATCGGTGGCACCGGCGGGCCGTCACTGCGGCCGATCGCGTGCAACGCGCCGGACAGGGCGAGGTAGTTGATGTCATGGCCCGGGCTGTCCGCCAACGGGCCGTGCTGTCCCCACCCGGTCATCCTCGCGAAGACCAGCCGCGGGTTGCGCGCGCGGCACCGGTCCGGCCCCAGGCCCAGCCGCTCGGCCACCCCGGGTCGGAAGCCCTCCACCAGCACGTCGGCCGTCCCGACGAGGCGCAGCACCGCCTCCACGGCGTCCGGGTTCTTGAGGTCCAGGGCGATCGAGCGGCGTCCCCGGTCGAGCACCTGGTGGCAGTCGACGAAGGCCCGCGCGCCGTCGACGCGGTCGACGCGGACAACGTCCGCGCCGAGATCAGCGAAGACCATGCAGGCGAACGGACCTGGCCCGATGCCGGCCAACTCGATCACCCGGACCCCGCGCAGTGGTCCCACCGGTGCACCACTTCCCCTCAGGTCCGCCGCGTCGACCCGGACGTCGGGCGCGACGAATCGGCGATACGCAGCCAGCCGGTGACCCGGTGGCGGACAGCGAGCCCACCGTGCCCCGGACCGGTCGAGCCGTGGTCGGGTCCCGCTGGACGGCTCGCCCCGCGACGGCCCGACCGGCGGGCTCGACCGCCGCTCCAGCCGGGCCCGGTGCGCTGCGGCCAACGTACGGCCGATGAACCGCGAGCGGACAGCCCCGGCCCACTCTGCCCTGATGCGCGAGGTCGAGCAGGGGGTGTTCGGATTCCTCCAGGGTGACGGCGGCTGGTGCGTCAACAACGCCGGCCTCGTCGTCGGCGCGGAAACCGCGGTCCTCATCGACACGGCCGCGACCGAACGCCGGGCGGTCCGCCTGCGTGAGCAGGTGACCCGGGTGGTGCCGGCCGGGGCGAGCCTGCTGGTCAACACGCACCACCACGGCGATCACGTCTTCGGCAACGCCCAGTTCGTGCCCGCCGCCACCATCGTGGCGCACGAGCTCACCCGGACCGAGATGGCCGCCGCGGGGCTCGGACTGCGAAACCTGTGGCCGGACGTCGACTGGGGGGACACTCCCCTGGTCCTGCCGTCGCTCACGTTCCGCGACCGGCTCACCCTGGATCTCGGCGGAATCACCGTCCAGCTGATCCATGTCGGCCCAGCGCACACCACCAACGACGTCGTCGCCTGGATTCCGCAGCGTCGGGTGCTCTTCGCCGGCGACGTGCTGATGTCCGGCGTCACGCCGTTCTGCCTGATGGGCTCGATCGAGGGATCCCTGCGGGCCATCGAGCGGCTGCGGGCCCTGCGGCCGCGCATCGTCGTCGCCGGGCACGGTCCGGTCGCCGGCCCGGAGATCCTCGACGTCAACGCGGCCTACCTGCGGTGGATCCAACGGGTCGCCGCCGCCGGGGTCAGCGACGGGCGCAGCGTCCTGCAGGCCGCCGCGAGCGCCGATGCCGGCGAGTTCGCGGACCTGCTCGACTCCGAGCGCCTGGTGGGCAACCTGCACCGCGCCTATGCCGAACTCGGCGGCGCGCAGCCCGGTGCGCCGATCGACGTCGCAACCGGCTTCCGGGAGATGGTGACGTATCACGGTGGGCTGCCGGCCTGCCACGCCTGACGGTCACGCGGCCTGCCACGCCTGACGGTCACGGGCCTCGCCCACCGCGGCGCCCACGGCGCGGCAGCGCCCACGCACGGCGGCGCCCACGGCACCGCGTTCGGGGGCGCCCGACCGTCCACATCGTACAAAGCAGCGGTCCGCCCGCCAACGCCGATCGAGGCCTTCCCCAACCTCGACGGCGTGGCGGGCGGACCGCTGCCACGGCTCACCAGGTGATCGGCAATCCCCAGAGGCCGTAGATGATGGCGCGTTCCTTGGACGGGATCTCCTCGAACGGCTTGGCGAGCCGGAGCGTGGGGATGCGGGCGAACAGCTTCGACCAGACGATCTGCAGCTCCAACCGGGCCAGGTCGGCGCCGATGCAGTAGTGCAGCCCGTGCCCGAAGCCCAGATGCTTGCGGGTGCCCCGGCTGAGGTCGAGCTGGTCGGGACGGTCGTAGAAGTCCGGGTCCCGGTTTCCGGTGAGCCCGAGGCAGAGAATGCCGTCCCCCTTGCGGATGACGACGCCGCCGATCTCGATGTCCTCCATCGCCACCCGCGGGACAGCGGCGTCGCCGATAGTCAGGAAGCGGATCAGTTCCTCGACCGCCGGGACGACCAGTTCGGGGTTCGCCTTGAGCTGCTCGAGTTGTTCCGGGTGTTGCAGCAGGCACGCCGTTCCCAGCGAGATCATGCTGGCGGTCGTCTCGTGCCCGCCGTTCATCAGCAGCCGGCACAGGTTGACCAGGTCACGGGCCTCGTACGGGTCCCCGGCGTCCCGGTGTTCCTGGATGGCGCGGCTCAGCAGGTCGTCGCCCGGCTCGCGTTCCTTCACCGCGACGAGCTTCTCGAGGTAGATGTTGACGTCCACCAGGGCCTTCTGCCGCTCGGCCATCGTCGCGGTGCCGCCGAGCAGGACTGTCCCGTTGGTCTGGAAGAACTCGTGGTCCTCGTACGGGATGCCCAGCAGCAGGCAGATGACCGTCATCGGCACCGGCAGCGAGAACGCGTGGTGCATGTCGATGGGGGGCTTCTGGGCGAGCATCGCGTCGATGCGTTCGTCGACGATCTCCTCGATGCGCGCCCGCAGCCGCTGCACCCGTCGGTGGGTGAAGGTGACCGCCGCCTTGCCCCGGGTCCGGGTGTGGTCCGGCGGGTCGTATCCGATGAAGGACGTCTCGGTCCGGAACTCCGGTGGGGCGTCGAAGTAGAACGGGAAGTTGGCGTGCTTGCGCGACGCGCTGACCCTGGGGTCGGTCAGCAACTGCCGGATGTGGTGGTACCCGGTCACCGCCCAGATCTGCAATCCGGTGGTGAGGGTGACCTTCGCGATAGGTTCCTCGCGGAACCGGTCGTATTCGGCCGGGGGCGTGAAGGGACACTTCCGTTCGTACGGGAAGGTCGCCTGCGCCGTTTCCGGACGGGTCTCGTGGTGGGTTGTTGTCACCGTTGGCCTCCTCTTGCTGGACGGGTCCGCAGCGGGACTCGCTCGACCCGGGGCACCGCGCGACGGGAACCGGCCCGCCCCCGTTGCGCCGTCAAGGCACTTGCCTCTCCGGTAGGTGCACGATCAGCCCGTCGAGGTCCGCGGTGACCGACAGCTGACAGCTCAACCGGCTGTTGTCCCGACGGGGACTGGCCGTGCAGTACAGCAACTCGTCCTCGACGTCGCGCATCGCCGGCAGCGGCGCGCCGCCACGGTCATCGACGTAGACGTGGCAGGTGCCGCACATCGCCCCGCCGCCGCATTGCCCGACGATGCCGTCCACGCCGTTGTTGACCGCTGCCCGCATGACCGTGTCACCGGGTGTGACGTCCAGAATCGTCGCCACTCCGCCCTGGGCGACATACGTGATCTTCGCCATGGTCCCCTCCAGGTATGCCGGACGACCGGGCCTGACCTGGGTCGGCCGGACGGACTGGTCATGTCCGGCGACGCTAGGTCCGGGCGCTGAACATCCGGTGGAGCGGCGGTCGAACCGGTGCCCGGGAGGGGGGGTCTCGGGGGGACCCTGATCATGAAGAAGCCCCCGGGTGACCGTCTTCTCCGGACCAGAAGACGATCACCCGAGGGCTGGTTCGATCATGGGTCGTAGCCCCCCCGCGGGAGACCCGCGGTGGAGACCAGGTGTGTCAGTCGTCGCGCAGGTCGGCGGCGCTGGCCGCTACCGCGCCGATCGCTTCGGCGGCCGCGGCGAGCAGTTCGGCGGGGACCACGGAGTCGACGGTGAGCGGCATCAGCGCCTCCCCGCCCGCCTCCCGGCGGGCCACCTGCATGGCGGCGATGTTGACGCCGGCCTCACCCAGGATGGAACCCACCGTGCCGACCACACCGGGACGGTCGAGGTAGCGGAAGAACAGCAACATGCCCTCGGCCGCCAACTCCAGGTTGAAGCCGTCGACCTCGGTGAGCTTGATGGTTTCCCGACTGCCGGTGACCACCACCGTCCCGGAGACGCTGACGGTCCGGCCGTCGGGCAGCGCGCCACGCAGCGTCACCAGGTTGTGGTCGCTGGCGTCCCGGTCGGTGACCAGCGCGACGTCGACCCCGCGGTCGGCGGCCAGCAGCGGCGCGTTGACGTACGTCACCTGCTCCTCCACCACGGCGGTGAACAGGCCCTTGGTCGCGGCCAGCTTGAGCACCGACACGTCGTGGGCGACGATCTCGCCGTGCACCTCGACGGTGATGCTGGCCGCGACGCCGCCGGCGACGGCAGTGAACACCCGGCCCAGCTTCTCGGCCAGCGGCAGCAGCGGCCGGACGTCCTCCTCGACCATCCCGCCGGCCTGCACGTTCACCGCGTCGGGCACGAACTCGCCCTGCAACGCCAGCTTGACGCTGCGGGCGACGGCGAGGCCGGCCTTGTCCTGCGCCTCGGCCGTCGACGCGCCCAGGTGCGGGGTGGCGACCACGTTGTCGAAGGCGAACAGCGGCGAGGCGGTACACGGTTCCTTGGCGTACACGTCGACCCCGGCGCCGGCGACCCGCCCCTCGGCCAACGCGTCGGCCAGCGCCTGCTCGTCGATCAGGCCGCCACGGGCGGCGTTGACGATCCGCACGCCCGGCTTGACCATCGCGAGTTCCTTCTCGCCGATGAGCCCCACGGTCTCCGGGGTCTTCGGCAGGTGGATCGAGATGAAGTCGCTCTCCCGCAGCAACTCGTCCAGGCCCACCAGGCGGACCCCGAGCTGCGCCGCGCGGGCCGGCTGAATGTACGGGTCGTACGCGATCAGCCGGGTGCCGAAGGCGGCCATCCGGGACGCGAACAGCACCCCGATACGCCCGAGGCCGACCACCCCGACGGTCTTGCCCTGGATCTCCACGCCGGTGTACCGGGAGCGCTTCCACTCGCCGGCCTTGAGGGCGCTGCTGGCGCTGGCCGTGTTCCGGGCCACCGCGAGCAGCAGCGCCACGGCCTGCTCGGCGGCGGACACGATGTTGGAGGTGGGCGCGTTCACCACCATCACCCCGCGGGAGGTGGCGGCCGGCACGTCGACGTTGTCCAGTCCGACCCCCGCCCGGGCGACGACCTTCAGCCGGGGCGCCGCCTGGATCGCCTCGGCGTCGATCTGGGTGGCACTGCGGACGATGACCGCGTGCGCCCCGGCCAGGGCCGCCAGCAGGGCCGGCCGGTCGGTGCCGTCGACGTGCCGGACGTCGAAGTCGTCGGCGAGGACGTCCAGGGCGGCGGGGGCGAGCTCTTCGGCGATCAGTACGACTGGAGTCATCTGTCCTCGTGATGTCAGGTGTCGAGTGCCTGCCGGGCTGCGAGATGTTCGGTCGTGGCCCGAAGCGGGGATGGGTGGCGACACAGCGCGCTGCGTTGCGTGCTGGGCTCCGGCGGTCGGCGTCCGCGGGCGGAGTGCGGCCTACCCGCGATGGTAGGCGGCCGATGACGTCTCGTGGTCGTCACCTGGACGTGAGCGGCCTCACAGGAGCCGCAACACACCGTTGATCCGCCCGACATCACCCGGACGGTGCCGACATCACCCGGACGGTGCCCGGGCGGCAACCCCCGGCGAACACGGCAGCGTCCGGCCGGCGCCCGGGGGGCACCGGCCGGACGCTGGGGGCGAACGGTCAGGCGGTGTCGGTGAGCGGCCGGTCGACCCAGCTCATCATGCCGCGCAGCTTCTTGCCGGTCTCCTCGATCGGGTGCGCCGCACCCTCGGCCCGCCACTTGGCGAAGTTGGGCCGGCCCGCGTCGTCCTCGGCGATCCACTCGCGGGCGAACTCACCCGACTGGATCTCGGAGAGGATCTTCTTCATCTCCTCCTTGACCCGGGCGTCGACCACCCGCGGGCCGCGCGAGTAGTCGCCGTACTCGGCGGTGTCGGAGACGCTGTAGCGCATCCGCGCGATGCCGCCCTCGTACATCAGGTCGACGATCAGCTTCAGCTCGTGCAGGCACTCGAAGTAGGCGATCTCCGGGGCGTAACCGGCCTCGGTGAGCACCTCGAAGCCGGTCTGCACCAGTGCCGAGGCACCGCCGCAGAGGACCGCCTGCTCGCCGAACAGGTCGGTCTCGGTCTCCTCCTTGAACGTCGTCTTGATGACGCCGGCGCGGGTGCCGCCGATCCCCTTCGCGTACGACAGGGCCAGCGCGAGCGCGTTGCCGCTGGCGTCCTGCTCGACCGCGACCAGGGCGGGCACGCCCTTGCCGTCGACGTACTGGCGGCGGACCAGGTGACCCGGGCCCTTCGGGGCGACCATCGCCACATCGACGTTGGCCGGCGGCGTGATGAAGCCGTACCGGATGTTCAGGCCGTGGCCGAAGAACAGCGCCTTGCCGGCGGTCAGGTTCGGCTCGATCGCGTCGGCGTAGAGCGTGCGCTGCGCGGTGTCCGGCGCCAACACCATGATCACGTCGGCTTCGGCCGATGCCGCCGCCGGCGTGAGCACCCGCAGCCCCTGCTCCTCGGCCTTGGCGCGGCTCTTCGAGCCCTCCGGCAGGCCGATCACCACGTCGACACCCGAGTCGCGCAGCGACAGCGCGTGGGCGTGGCCCTGGCTGCCGTACCCGAGCACCGCGACCTTGCGCCCCTGGATGATGGACAGGTCGGCGTCGTCGTCGTAGTAAACCTCAGCGGTCATGACTTCCCTTTCGTGTGGCGGCGGCTCGGCCGCCGTGGTCAGACTGCGGCACCGCGGCTATGCGGCGCGCAAGGCGGGTCCGGTGGTGATCGAACGGGAGCCGCGGCCGATGGCCACCACCCCGGACTGCACCATTTCCTTGATGCCGTACGGCTCCAGGTCGCGCAGCAGCGCGTCGAGTTTGTCCGCCGTGCCGGTTGCTTCGATGGTCAGCGTGTCCGAGGCGACGTCGATGATGCGGGCCCGGAACAGGTTGACCGTCTCGAGGATCTGCGACCGCACCGCCCGATCGGCCCGGACCTTGACCAGCAGCAGCTCGCGCTGCACCGAGTGGTCCGGGTCGAGCTCCACGATCTTGAGTACGTTGACCAGCTTGTTGAGCTGCTTGGTGACCTGCTCCAGCGGCGACTCGTCGGCGTTGACGACGATGGTGATCCGGGAGACCTCCGGATGCTCGGTCTCCCCGACGGCCAACGAGTCGATGTTGAACCCGCGCCGGGAGAACAGCCCCGACACCCGGGCCAGCACGCCGGGCTTGTTCTCCACCAGGACGGAAAGCGTGTGTTTGGTCATGTCATCACAATCTCTACAGGTCGTCGTCGTCGAAGCTGGGGCGCACATCGCGGGCGAACATGATCTCGTCGTTGCCGGTGCCGGCGGCGACCATCGGCCACACCATGGCGTCCTTGCCGACCACGAAGTCGACCACCACGGGCGCGTCGTTGATGGACATCGCGGCCTCGATCGTCTTGTCCACGTCGGCGGCGTTCTCGCAGCGCAGGCCGATACAGCCCAACGCCTCGGCGAGCTTGACGAAATCCGGGATGCGGTGCTTGTGGGTGCCCAGTTCGGTGTTGGAGTAGCGCTCGCCGTAGAACAGCGTCTGCCACTGGCGGACCATGCCGAGGTTACCGTTGTTGATCACGGCCACCTTGATCGGGATGCCCTCCAGCGCGCAGGTGGCCAGCTCCTGGTTGGTCATCTGGAAACAGCCGTCACCGTCGATCGCCCACACCGTCGTACCGGGCTTGCCGACCTTGGCGCCCATCGCGGCCGGGACCGCGTAACCCATCGTGCCGGCGCCACCGGAGTTGAGCCAGGTGTACGGCTTCTCGTACCGGATGAACTGCGACGCCCACATCTGGTGCTGGCCGACGCCGGCGGCGTAGATGGCGTCCGGGCCGACGATCTCGCCCAGCCGCTTGATCACGTACTGCGGCGCGAGGGTGCCGTCGGTCGGCTCGTCGTAGCCCAGTGGGTAACGTTCGCGCAGGTCGTCGAGCTGCGCCCACCACTCGGCGTAGTGCCGGGCGGCGCCGGCCGGCGCGGTCGCGGTGCCGACCGGAGCCGCGGCGCCCGCCGCGACGGCGGCGATCAGCTCGTCGATCACGTGCCGGGCGTCGCCGACGATCGGCACGTCGGCGGCCCGGTTCTTGCCGATCTCGGCCGGGTCGATGTCGGCGTGCACGATCGCCGCGCCGGGCGCGAACGAGTCCAGCTTGCCGGTGACCCGGTCGTCGAAGCGGGCCCCCAACGCGATCAGCAGGTCCGACTTCTGCAGGGCGTACACCGCCGAGACCGTCCCGTGCATCCCCGGCATACCGAGGTGCTGCGGGTGCGAGTCCGGGAACGCGCCGCGGGCCATCAGGGTGGTCACCACCGGGATGCCGGTCAGCTCGGCCAGCCGCAGCAGCCCTTCGGTCGCGCCGGCCTTGAGCACCCCGCCACCGACGTAGAGCACCGGCCGGCGGGCCCCGGCGATCAGCCGGGCGGCCTCCCGGATCTGCTTGCCGTGCGGGTGCAGGGTCGGCCGGTAGCCGGGCAGCTCCAGGGTGGGCGGCCAACTGAAGGTGGTCTGCGCCTGCAGCACGTCCTTCGGGATGTCGACCAGCACCGGACCGGGGCGGCCCGTGCTGGCCAGGTGGAACGCCTCGGCCAGGATGCGCGGGATCTCCTCGGCGGTCTGGACCAGGTAGTTGTGCTTCGTGATGGGCAGCGTGATGCCCTGGATGTCGGCCTCCTGGAAGGCGTCCGTGCCGATCGCCGGGCGGGGCACCTGACCGGTGATCGCCACGATCGGCACCGAGTCCATGTACGCGTCGGCGATCGGGGTGACCAGGTTGGTCGCGCCCGGCCCGGAGGTGGCGATGCAGACGCCGACCTTGCCGGTGGCCTGCGCGTAGCCGGTCGCGGCGTGCCCGGCACCCTGCTCGTGGCGGACCAGGATGTGGCGCACCTTCGAATCGAACAGCGGGTCGTACGCCGGCAGGATCGCCCCGCCCGGAATGCCGAACGCGACGTCGACGCCGAGCGCCTCCAGCGACCGGACCAGCGACTGAGCCCCGGTGACCTGGGTCGGCGGCACCGGCGCCACCACGGCGGCCGCGCCTACCGCGGCTGCTCCGGCGGCGGCCGTCACGGCGGAGGGGCCGAGCGGGTTCGCGGGGTCGTGGGCGCCCTCGGCACCGGACCGACTCCGCCGGGGAGTCTGGGCGAGGGTCTCTGGTGTGGGTCTCGTCATGGCGATTCTGGCCTTCGGCTCGGTGCGATGATCTCGGCTCGGTCTAGTCCCGGCTCGGCGTGGTCCCGGCTCGGCGTGCTGGTCCCGGCTCGGTTCTCCGGTGTGGGTCGGGTCCCGGTGGCCACTTCCCACGGTGGGCGGCGCTACCGCGCCCGGTGGGGGCGGCACACTGAACGTGGCCAATAAAAACGGCCCTCGTGCGGATGCACGGGGCCTGCGCGCTCTCACAGCGAAGGAGAGCGCGCTCAGATAAGTACTCGAGACGACCGGACGCCGCGCGGGTCTGCGGGCATCAGCGGCTGGCACGACGACATGCGGCTAAGCCTGACGCATCTCACGCCCTGAGTCAACTGCTCCCATATCCTGGGCGGCCGGTGTCGCGTCCCGCCCGCCCCGCTCGTTGCGCGCTGACCGGCTCGCCGGCACCGTGACCGGCCACGCCCCGCTCGGGCGCCCGCCGGCCTCCCGGCGCTCGGTCGCCGCCCGCAGCGCCGCCGCGGTCGCGGCCGTCATGCTCACCGGCACCGGGCCCGCCGGGCCGGCCACCGCCGGACCCACCGTGGCGGCGACGCCACGCTGACCGGCCAGGGTGGCGACCCGCCCACCCTGCGCCGTGGCGTTGGCCAGCTGCGCGCCCAGGTGTTCGGCGGGCACCCCCCAGCCGAACAGCGAACCCTGCCCGAACCGGCAACCCGCCTCGTCGACCACCTTCAACTGGGCCGGCGTCCCGATCCCCTCGGCGATCACCTCCAGGCCCAGCCGGTGTCCCAGCCGCACCACCACATCCACCATCGGGGCGGTGGTGCCGGTGCGCGACTCCGGCTCCGCCACCAGCTTCTGGTCGATCTTCAGGATGTCGATCGGCAGGTCGCGCAGCTGCCCGAGGGACGAATACCCGGCGCCGAAGTCGTCCAGCGCGATCCGCACCCCGGTGGCCCGCAGCGTGCGCAGCCGGCGGACCAGCTCCTCCAGGTCGGTGGCGACCGCGTGCTCGGTCACCTCCAGCACCAGCCGCTGCGGGGGAACCCGGTGCTGGCGCAACGCCTCGGCCACCCGATCGGCGTAGCCCGGCTCGTGCAGCTCGCGCGGGGAGACGTTCACCGAGACCCACACGTCGTGCCCGGCCGCCAGCCAGTGCGAGAGCTGCCGGCAGGCCTGGTGCAGCACCCACTCGCCGAGCCGGTCGATCATCCCGCACTCCTCGGCCACCGGGATGAACTCGCCCGGTGAGACCAGCCCCAGCCGCGGGTGGTGCCAGCGCAGGAGCGCCTCCGCGCCGGCCGGTCGGGCCGACGGCAGCGCCACCACCGGCTGGTAGACCAGACGCAGCTCGTCGCGCTGCACCGCGCCGCGCAGCTCGTGCTCCAGGACGGTCCGCCGGCGCAGCAACCCGTCGTAGCGGGCGTCGTACCGCTCGACCCGGTTCTTGCCGCGCTGCTTGGCGAACCGCAGGGCCAGGTCGGCGTTGCGCATCAGCCCCGGAACGTCGGCCGCGGTGCCGGAGGCGGCCAGCCCGATGCTGGCCGACAGGAACACCGGGCCCTGATCCTGCTCGTACGGCCGGGCGAGCACCCCGAGCAGGCGCTGAGCCACCCCGTGCGCCTCCTCCGGGCGTACCCACATCAGGACGGCGAACTCGTCACCGCCCAGCCGGGCGGCCGCGTCGCCGGGCCGCAGGTTCATCCGCAACCGCTGACCGACCTCGATCAGCACCGCGTCGCCGACGTCATGCCCGCGCATGTCGTTGATGTTCTTGAAGCCGTCCAGGTCGAGCCCGAGCAGGACGCACGGCTGCCCGGCGAAGGCCTCGTTCTCCAGGGTGCGCAGCAGCCCCCGGCGGTTGGCCAGCCCGGTCAGCGGATCGGTGTGCGCGAGTTCCCGGAAATGCGCCTCCCGGCGCACCAACCGGTCGGCGAAGCGGCGCACGTCGAGCAGCGCCAGGTGCTGCCGCCCCACCAGGGCGAACCCCTCGACGCTGATCGCGGCGACCGCCATCCAACCGAAGTCACCGCCGCGCGCCAGGTGGTAACTGGCCGACACGGTCACGGCGACCATCGGCAGGAACGCGTACGCCGATCCGCCCCGGGCCGGCTCGCCGTCCACGGTGACGGCCCGGTCGGTGGAGCGCACCGCGAACGCCACGATGCTCAGGCCCGCCGGCAACGCCACCGCGCCGCCCAGCACCACCCCGGTCCAGCCCTGGCAGATCCCGCCGGCCAGGCCGGTCCCGCCCAGGGCCACCAGGGTGACCCCGCAGCCGACCCGGACCGTCGCCGCCCGGGGGCGGGGGGCCGCCGAGGCCAGGATCACCGTGAGCCCGAGGGTGACCACCGCGACCGCCGCCGGGAGCAGCAGGGGCAGGCAGGCGTACGGCGTGTACCGCCCCATGATCTTGGTGGGGTCGGCGACCAGCACCCAGCCGACGAACCACACCGCGCCGGCGATGACCAGCCCGTCGAGGAGGCGACACACCGCCGCGGCGGGGGTCTGCGCCGCACCCGGAAGGGTCAGCGTGCCGCCGAGCAGGGCCACGGTGGCCACCACCATGGCGACCGCCGTCGCCGTGCCGATCGGATTGGCGTGGTCGGCGTGCACCTGGTGCGAGCGCAGCAACGCCGCCGCCACCAGCGACAGGCCCACCACCACGGTGGCGGCCGCCCCACCGGCGGCCAGCAGGCGGTGTGCCCGGCGGGAGGGTCCGGTGCGCCGGCGGGCTGACGAGAGCAGCATCAACACGGCCGGCACGGCGGCCAGCACACCCGCCAACGCGGTGAACTCGGCGCCCCAGGGAACATGCACAGAAACATGGTGCCGGATCACAGTCAGTCATGGGGGGACACGGTGTGCGAGTGACGGCCTAACGACAGAAAGTACTCACCGGGCGCAACCGGTCGCGAACCTCGCGGGATGTCCCGCACATTGGACCGCTGGACCGCCGGCAGCGCCACCGGTGCCCGGACGGTGCCACACTGGGAACCATGCCTGAGCTGCGGTCGAGGACCTCCACACATGGCCGGACGATGGCCGGCGCCCGCGCCCTGTGGCGGGCGACCGGCATGACGGACGACGACTTCGGCAAGCCGATCATCGCCATCGCCAACAGTTTCACCCAGTTCGTGCCCGGCCACGTCCACCTCAAGGACCTCGGTGGCCTGGTGGCCGACTCGATCGCCGGGGCCGGCGGGGTGGGTCGGGAGTTCAACACCATCGCCGTCGACGACGGCATCGCCATGGGCCACGGCGGCATGCTCTACTCCCTGCCCAGTCGGGAGTTGATCGCCGACGCGGTCGAGTACATGGTGAACGCGCACTGCGCCGACGCGCTGGTGTGCATCTCCAACTGCGACAAGATCACGCCAGGGATGCTGCTGGCCGCGCTGCGGCTCAACATCCCGACGGTCTTCGTCTCCGGCGGCCCGATGGAGGCCGGTAAGACGGTCGCCGTCGACGGCGTCGTGCACTCCAAGATTGACCTGATCGACGCCATGATCGCCTCGTCGAACGACAACGTCACCGACGAGCAGCTCGGCGAGATCGAGCGCGCCGCCTGCCCCACCTGCGGCTCCTGCTCCGGGATGTTCACCGCCAACTCGATGAACTGCCTCACCGAGGCGATCGGGCTGGCCCTGCCCGGCAACGGCTCCACGCTGGCCACCCACGCCGGACGCAAGGCCCTTTTCGAGCGGGCCGGGCGGGTCATCGTCGACATCGCCAAGCGGTGGTACGACGGCGACGACGCCTCGGTGCTGCCCCGCGCGGTCGCCTCCCGCGACGCGTTCGAGAACGCCGTCGCCCTGGACGTGGCGATGGGCGGCTCCACCAACACCATCCTGCACCTGCTGGCCGCCGCCCGCGAGGCCGAGATGGACTTCTCGGTGGCCGACATCGACGCCATCTCCCGTCGGGTGCCGTGCCTGGCCAAGGTCGCGCCGAACTCCCCGCAGTACCACATGGAGGACGTGCACCGGGCCGGCGGCATCCCGGCCCTGCTCGGCGAGCTGGACCGCGGCGGCGCCCTGCGCCGCGACGTGTGGGCGGTGCACTCCCCGTCGCTGGACGCCTGGCTGGGCGAGTGGGACATCCGCAGCGGCTCCACCTCGGCGGAGGCCATCGAGCTGTTCCACGCCGCCCCCGGCGGGGTCCGCACCACCGAGCCGTTCTCCACCAGCAACCGCTGGTCCACCCTGGACACCGACGCCGCGGGCGGCTGCATCCGCGACTTCGAACACGCGTACTCGGCCGACGGCGGCCTGGCGATCCTGTTCGGCAACATCGCCCCGCAGGGCTGCGTGGTCAAGACCGCCGGCGTCTCCGCCGACTGCCTGGTGTTCCACGGCCCGGCCAAGGTCTTCGAGTCCCAGGACGACGCGGTGCACGCCATCCTCAACAAGGGCATCGTCGCCGGCGACGTCGTGGTGATCCGCTACGAGGGACCGCGCGGCGGGCCGGGCATGCAGGAGATGCTCTACCCGACGTCGTTCCTCAAGGGACGCGGGTTGGGCAAGGCCTGTGCGCTGCTGACCGACGGGCGGTTCTCCGGCGGCACCTCAGGGCTGTCCATCGGGCACGTCTCCCCCGAAGCGGCCTCCGGCGGGTTGATCGCCCTCGTGCAGGACGGCGACGACATCCGCATCGACATCCCGCAGCGCTCCATCACCCTGGCCGTCGACGACGACGAGCTGGAGCGGCGCCGGGTGGCGCAGGAGAAGCGGGACCGGCCGTACACCCCGGTGGACCGGCAACGGCCGGTGTCCGCGGCGCTGCGGGCGTACGCCTCGATGGCGACGTCGGCCAGCGACGGCGCGTACCGCCTGGTCCCGGAGTAGGCGGGTAGAAGCGCCGTATCCCGCGTACGGCGGCACGCGTTTGGTCAGTTGTCGTATCCGTCAGCCTGAAGCGGCACCCGCGATCGAACTCACCCTGGACCGGAGGGGGCGCGGTCCGATCGCCGCGCTTCGGGCTCACCTCTGCCAGGGGTGGTGCGTTTGCCGGTGCGGCGGTTGATGAGGTGGTTGACGGCGGCGATGCGGCGTTGCAGGCGTACGGAGATCGCGTGCGCGGCGGTGCCGGTGGTGTGGTCGAGGATGGCCCTGGCGGCGTCGAGGTCGCCGGCGCGGGCGTGGCCTTCGGCGAGCCAGGTCTGGTATAGGGCGACTTCGCGGGCGTGGGTGGGGTTGTAGCCGGCGAGGGCACGGGTGAGCAGGGGTTCGGCGGTGGCCGGTGTGCCGAGTTCGATGAGGCAGCGGGCGGCCATCACGTCGATCTCGGTGCGGTTGAGCCAATACGCCCATTCGGGCTCCGCGATTGTGGGGGCGCGTTCGTCGTAGGCGTCGTCGACGGCGTCCAGCGCCCGGCGGGTGGCCTGCTGGTCGTGGGTGCGGGCGGCGGCCCAGGCGACGCGTTCGCTCAGCAGTGCCCGCACGACCGGTGTGGCGTGGGCGGCTGCGGTCACGGCGGTGCGGGCGATGAGCAGGGCGTCGTCGCGCTTGCCGATGGTGGCGATCTGGTAGGCGAGGCTGGAGAGCAGTTGCGCCCCGAGGGCACGGTCCCCAGCGGTGTCGGCGGCGGTCACTCCGCTCAGGTAAAGGCGTTGGGCGTGCTGGTAATGCCCGGCGTCGCTGGCGACCCAGCCGGCGAGTTGGGCCAGTTCCCCGATCACGGTGAACAGCCGCCGACCGGTCTGCTCGGAGAAGGACGCCTCCCGGGCCAGGTCCTCGGCGTGGCCGAGTTCCGTGACAATGGCGGGGAGCAGGTCGGCGCTGCCGACGGTGTCGTCCAGGTGGCGCAGCTCAACGACCCGCGCTTCCATCGTGTGCAGCAGGGTGGGCCCGATGCGCCGGCCGGCGCGCAGGTGCCGCACCGGTGGGGCGTCGCCGATCAACCAGCTGTGCGCCGCCCTGACCGGGTCGCAGGGGGAACCGATGGGCACGCCGAGGATCTGTTCGTAGCGTTCGATGACCTCGGTGGTGGCGGGGCGGCGGCCGGTTTCCACCAGGCCGAGATACGGCTTGCTGAAGTGGGTGAGTGCGGCCATGCCGGCGAGGCTGTGCCCGGCTGCTTCCCGGGCGGCCCGCAGTTGCCCACCGGGGCCGGTGGGGTCGGTTGTAGACGGTGGAAGACCCGCGCCTGCTTCCATGAAGATCTCTTTCCGCTGATTCTGGGTGCAGGCCCAGCGGGAACGCGCATCGAGTCCGGACCGGTTGGTGCCACCGAACGGGAAGGCCGGGAACGGGTTCGACGATCGGCAGTCTTCGCACCCGTGCAGGCCCCGGCCTTCCCACCGTAGACCACCATGCCGGGAACGGACACCATGTCGATGCACCTACCAACGCGTCCGGCCTGGACGTGCGGAGCGTGTGGCCAGCAGTGGCAGCTTCTCGCACAGCCGCTTGCAGCTGACCGCGCAGCTCGGCGGCGAACTGCTCCACCCGATGCCGGTGTAGAGCACGAACAGAACGCCCTGCAGGCACCACCGGTCCGGCACCGGCCGTGGTCCCGGTCCCTTGTCTGCCAGAGTGGTAGCAGCGGCTCGCATCGACGACCCCGAAGTACGACATCGGGTCGCCGCCTACCTCGCCGACCAGCAGACCATCACCGCCCACGGTGTTTGACCTGGGCCTTCTCCGGCCAGGAACACGTTAGCTATTGCGGATCTTGGACGGTGACGGCAACGGTGGGCAGACCACGACGTCCGCTGCGCGCATCCGGCAAGGGACGGTCATGGGGCCAGGGCGCGGCGGAGGTCTTTCATGAGCAGCAGCAGGTGCATAGGGTCGGTCGGGCTGGGTTCGAACTTCGCCAGCCGCAGGTAGAAGTCGCGGGCGGCGTCGGACTCGCAGTGGATGAGCAGCGCTCGCACGCCGATGACCTCGGAGGCGGTGGCGATGCGCCGCAGCGCGTCGACGACCAGCGCCCGGCCCAGTCCGACACCCTGCACCGTCTGGTCGACGCCGAGGCGGGCCAGGATGACCACGGGCTGGTGGTAGCGGCCGGCGCCCTGCATCAACCGTGGGGTGGCATCGGCCGGGGCCACACTGCCGGCGGCGACGGCGTAGTAGCCGACCACCCGCCGGTCCGGGTGGTCCAAACCGCGAACGACATACACCCGCGACAGACCGGCCCGGTGCGCCTGCTGGGCATGCTCGATCAGCCACCTCGTCTGGGCCGGTGACCCGCAGTCGAACCCGGCCAACACATGGGTGGCCGCCAGCGGCTCGACCGCCGACAGGCCTGCGGTCACGCCTGCTCACCGACTGGCGCGTCGTCGATGACCGTCGGGCCGTGCAGCAGCTCCCGCAGGCCGGCGACGTCGCCGGCGGGCCTCGTCAGGGCCTCGTCGAAGACCTGCCAGGCATCCTGATCGAGCACGAAGACCCGCCGATCGGCCAGCACGTCCGCCGCCGCCTCGGTCGCCGCCTTCAGCACGAACGTGGACACGCTGGCCCCGGTGGCCTGGCTCGCCGCCTCCAGCAGGGCCTTCTGATCCGCGTCGACCCGAAGATGCAAACGCTCCGCCTTGGCACTCATCCCGCCATCGTACGCACACTGTACGCCACGGGCAACGTGCGGCCGACGCGGAGCGTGACCTACGTCGTCGCGGCGCTTGACCTGGGTCTTCTCCGGCCAGGGACACGGTACCTATTGCGAATCTTGGACGCTGACGGCAACGGTGCCGGCAACCTAGGCAGACAAACACCGATGACAGATCACAGCGACGCCGGCCGGTCGCCGCCAGTCGGTCCGTGCCGACCCGTGCTGACCCACACGATGTTTACCAAACGCTATACTCGCGCGGTGGCTGTTAAGGAGTAGGACACCTACCTCGTCAACGAGGTACGCGACTGGATCGGCAGCCTTGATCCAGTCACCCACGCCCGCGTCGTGCAAGCCTTCGACCTGCTCGCCGAGGCCGGACCAGGGCTCGGCCGCCCGCTGGTCGACACGATCCACGGCTCAGCCATCGCCAACCTCAAAGAGCTACGCCCCGGCACCGTGCGCATCCTGTTCGCCTTCGACCCGTGGCGCTGCAGCATCCTGCTGGTCGCTGGGAACAAGGCCGGACGCTGGAACGACTGGTACGCCCAAGCCATCCCTCTGGCCGAGCACCGCTACGAGACGTACCTGAAAGAACGTGCCGAGCAGGAGGGCGGACAACCATGAGTAGCTACACCCGGTGGAGTGACGTGCGCGCCGACCACGTCGAGCGCGCTGGCGGCGAGCACGCCGTCGAGACCGGCAAGCAGGAGCTGCTCGCCACCGTGGTCGGGCATCGCCTGGCCGAGGTGCGCCGCACCCGTGGCCTGACCCAACAGCAGGTCGCTGACCGCATGGGCGTCACCAAAGGGCGCGTCTCCCAGATCGAACGAGGCAAGATCTCCGGGCAGGACGTGGTAGCCCGCTACGCCGGCGCCCTCGGCGGCCGGCTGCACCAGGCGATCTACTTCGACGACGGCAACATCGCCGCCATCGCATAGCCGCCTGCCTGCCTGCCAAGATCCGACAGGCTCAAACTGCTACACAGGATCAAGACGGCCCGGCTGACGCCCGGCCGCGCGCACGCGCCATAGGCCTACGGACCCGCGCGCACGCCCGCCATCGCTGAGGCGAACAACCCGAAGCAGGGTCAGTCGCCCGACTGAGGCCGTAGCGACGCCCTTCACGACATTCCTCGTGAATGGTTCCAATGGGCAGCGCAACGTCACGCCCAGGGCCGAGCAGTGCGGCAACCGCGCCAGGTGGGAGCGGTCCATCCAAATCAAACGCGCATTCAAAATTTCCATTTTGAGTCATATACGCGAGCACGCCACCTGACATGCAGTCTGGGTCGAACAGGAAGGGTGGGTCACAGAATGGCCTTCCTTCTGCGCTCATCCATCCAACAACGGAGCCGTTCTCGCAGATCCATTGAAGTGTTTCACGGACCAAATTCCTCCACGCATCCCTGGAGGGCCACGAGGTTAAGGCAAAGTCCCAACACGGAACGTGCCTAGCTGCCGCCGGGGTGCCGCCAGGCCCGCCGGCGACCGTGGGCCAGGGCGGCATCGCGCCGGTCGGAGCGACCGGCGGCGGCGAAGGCCAGTGCCGCCGCACCGAGCAGCCCCGCGTCGCCGCCGAGCTGACTCTGGCTGACCCGGACCTGGCGGACGAACGGTAGCCCGGCCAGTTCGGCGATCGACCGACGGATCGGGGTGAACAACAGGTCCCCCGCGCCGGCCACGCCGCCGCCGATGACGACCTCGTCCAGCTCGATCAGGGCGGCGGCGGAGACGATTCCGGCCGCCACGGCCCGCCCGGCCCGCCGGTACGCGGCCCGCGCCGCCGGGTGCCCGTCGCGGGCGGCGGCCGCCACCGCGCGGGCGTCGGCGGGGCCGTCACCGGCCGTCCAGCCGTACCCCCGGGCCTGCCGGACAATGGCCGGGCCGCTGGCGAACGTCTCCACGCAGCCCCGGCCGCCGCACGGGCACGGCGGCCCGTCGATGTCGACCACGACGTGTCCGATGTGGCCGGCGTTGCCGGTGGCCCCGGAGAGGACGTCGCCGTTCAGGACCAACCCGCCGCCGACTCCGGTGGACACCACGATGCCCAGCATCGCCGCCGGCCGGCTGCGGCCGTGGTGGTATTCGCCGAACGCCATGCAGTGGGCGTCGCCGGCCAGCACGGCCGGCCGGCCGGGCAGTAGCGGGCGCAACGCGGCGAGAACGTCGAAGTCACGCCAGGCGGGAATGTTCACCGGGCTGACCGTGCCGGCCGCCGGGTTCACCGGCCCGGCGGAACCCACCCCGAGCGCGCCCAACTGCCCCGGCGGACCCTGCGCGACCACCTGGCTGACCAGGGTGGTCAGCGCCGCGGCGACCGTCGCGGTGTCGATGCTCGACGGGGTGGGCACCACCGTACGGGCCCGCAGGGTGCCGTCAGGCTCCACAATGGACGCGGCGAACTTGGTGCCGCCGATGTCGACGGCGAGCACCGGCCGGGTTGTCATCGAACGCCGCGCCGGTTCACGGCGCCAGGTCGTTGATGCAACGCAGCACCGGTCGCGCCGTCAGCGCCGCCGGGTCGAGCGGAGCAGCACTGTGGACGGTGAAGGTCACCGACTCGCCCGGCAGCAGCGTCACCAGGGCGTCGTCGGTGACCGCGGCCGGGTCGACCCGGTCGGCGAACAGGGTCAGATCGCGCAGCAGGGTGTGCGCCGTCACGGTGACCCGGGCGCCGCTGTCGGTGCGCTCCGCCGTGGCGTCGAAGCGGGCCGCCGGCCGGTCCGCCTCGCGGTCGGAGGCGAAGAACCACCAGGCGCGATCGCCGTCGGCCTCGGCCAGCAACAGTTCCCGGTGCGGGTCGTCGGTGCCGGTGACGTCACCGGGCAGCGCGACGGTGACCGCGCCGTACGCCGGCACGTCCAGCTCGACGGTCGACTTGGCCCGCGGCGCGCCGCTGGTCGTCAGCCGGGCGACGGCGGCGTGGGCCCGCCACGGCTCGCCGGTCTCGTTGACCGCGACCAGCGCCAGGCCGTCCGGGCGGGGCTGGATGGTCAGCAGCCGGTCGGCGTACGCGCGGCGCAGCGCGTACCACAACGGCTTGCGCCGCCCGTCGCCGTCGATGGCCGCCCACGACGTCACCGGCCAGCAGTCGTTGAGCTGCCACAGCACCGTGCCCATGCAGACCGGTCGGTGCGAGCGGAAGTGCTCGACCCCCAGGGCGATGGCCCGGGCCTGGTTGACCTGGGTGAGGTAGTGCCAGTCGTCGAAGTCGCGGGGCGCCGGCAGGTGCGCGTCCAGGCCGCGTTGCAGCTTGGCGTCGCCGTCGATGGCCTTCTGGTGGTGCGCCATGCCGGGCGAGTCGGGAGCCAGCGGTTCGTCCTTCAGGGCCCGGCGCAGCGTCGCGTACGCCGGGGGCGCCTGGTAGCCGAACTCCGCCAGGAAACGCGGCACGTACTGGCGGTAGTGGGTGTAGTCGTGGGTGTTCCAGACGTCCCAGATGTGCATGGTGCCGTGCGACTGGTCGTTCGGGTGCAGGTCGGCCCGCCCCGACCAGGGGCTCCCGGGCCAGTACGGCCGGGTCGGGTCGAGCTCGCCGACGATGCCGGGCAGCAGCTTGTGGTAGTAGCCGGCGCCCCAGGTGCGGCCCTGCAGCTTCTCCTGCCAGCCCCAGTCGTGCCAGCCCCAGATGTTCTCGTTGTTGCCGACCCACATCACCAGGCTGGGATGGGTGGACAGCCGGATGACCTGCTCGCGGGCCTCGGCGGCCACCTCGGTGGCGATCGGCTCCTCCTCCGGATACGCCGCGCAGGCGAACAGGAAGTCCTGCCCGACCAGGACGCCCAACTCGTCGGCGAGGTCGTAGAAGTCCTGGGACTCGTACCGGCCGCCGCCCCAGATCCGGAAGAAGTTGACGTTGGCGTCGAGCGCCTCGCGGAACTGCCGGGCGTAACGCTCCCGGGTGACCCGGGTCACGAACGCGTCGTCGGGGATCCAGTTGATCCCCCGGACGAAGATCGGCATGTCGTTGACGACCACCGTGAACGGGGAGCCCTGGTCATCCGCGGCGGTGTCGATCCGCACCGTCCGGAAGCCGATGCGCCGCTGCCAACTGTCGAGGGTCTCCCCCCGCTCGTCGACCAGCGTGACATCGAGCAGGTGCCGGGCCTGCTCGCCGTACCCACGCGGCCACCACAGCTGCGGGTCCTCGACGGTCAGGGTCAGCACGGCGCTGCCCTCGCCGGGCGCCACGACGGCTTCCGCCCGGGCGTCGCCCACGGCCGCGCGGACGGTGAGCGGATCGTCGTTCTCCCGCTCCACCTCCACGTGGATCTCCACCTGCCCGGTGCGGTCGCGCACGGTGACCAGCGGACGCACCGTGACCAGCCGGGCCCCGGCCCAGCAGTGCAGGCCGATGGACTGCCAGATGCCGGCGGTCACCAGCGTGGGTCCCCAGTCCCAGCCGAAGTTGCAGGCCATCTTGCGGATGAACTGGAACGGCTCGGAGTACGCGTTCGGCCGGTCACCCAACGCGTCGCGGATCTCCTCCGCGTAGCGGTACGCCGAGTCCAGCCGGACCCGCAGGGTGTTCGGTCCGGTGCGCAGCAACGAGCGCACGTCGAACCGGTACCCCCGGTGCATGTTCGCCGTGCGGCCCACCTCGGCGCCGTTCACGGAAACCGTGGCCACCGTGTCCAGACCCGCGCAGACCAGATCGACGCAGGCGTCCGCCGGCAGGCCGTGGCCGGCGCCGCCGTCCCAGTCGAAGGTGGTCTCGTAGACCCAGTCGCTGCGCCCGATCCAGCTCAGGTGCACCTCGTTGTCGTCGAGGTACGGATCGGCGATGAGCCCGGCCGACAGCAGGTCGGTGTGCACACAGCCGGGTACGGTGGCCGGGACCGGGCCGGTCGGCAACTCCTCGGGCACCGGCGATCCGGCCGCGGGGGTCACCGTCCAGCCGTCGTGCAGCGGGTGGTACGAGCTCATGCCTGCTCCGTTCGATTCCGGCCGGATGCGCGTGCGGCGCCGGTCAGCCCTGGTTTCCGGACAGCGCGGTGCCACGGGTGCGGTGCTTGGGGGGAACGGGGTGAAGCAACGGCTACCGGGACAGCGTCACCGGGACGTTCGCCCACCGCGTCAGTGTGCACGATGATCAACAGCCAGCAAAAGCCGCTTCGTCCCGTGCGCCCGGCCCGGACGAGCCCGTCGGGATCCCCCGCGTCGGGCCGACCACCAGGACAGGGATGGTCCGCCGGCCGGGCAGGTCCAGCTTGGCACGTCACGCCTCCGGTTGAGCGAAGAGAAAACCCGCCGGCCACGGTGGGCCGTTCCCGGCGGCCATCGACAACGATTGACTGAACCGGGTAAGTGACCACACCGTACGAGTCCGCTCGACTGGTGTCAATGGCCCCGGAAACGGCTTGCCTGGCCCGCGCGGACCGTTGATACTTAACCGCGCAAGGCCAGCCGCGATCCCGGTCCGCGGCGCCGCGCGCCACCCCGTCCGGTACGGCCCGGCGTTCGACGGGTGGCAGCAGCGTTTTGGATGATCGCGACCGTGGGGCCCCCACCGCCGGCGGTGGGACGGACGTGTGACAGAGGAGCTGTGTGAAGCGGCCGACAATCGCGGACATCGCCCGGCAGGCCGGCGTGTCCAAAGGCGCTGTCTCGTACGCGCTGAACGGACAGCCCGGCGTGTCGGCGGCCACCCGACAACGGATCATGGCGATCGCCGCGGAGATCGGCTTCAACCCGAACAGCGCCGCCCGGGCGCTGTCCGGCGCGAGCGCCAACGCCGTCGGCCTGACCCTGTGCCGACCCGCCCGGATCCTCGGCATCGAGCCGTTCTTCATGGAGCTCATCAGCGGCGTGGAGGCGGAGCTGTCAGCCCGCTCGTACGCGCTGACCCTGCAGGTCGTGGCCGACGCGGACACCGAGATCACGGTCTACCGGCGGTGGTGGGGCGAGCGGCGCGTCGACGGTGTCTTCCTCTGCGACCTGCGCCTGGACGACCCGCGGGTGCCGGTGCTGGAACGGCTGGAACTGCCCGCCGTCGTGATCGGCGGTCCCGGCCACACCGGGAACCTGCCGCATGTCTGGTCCGACGACGCGAAGGCGTTGAGCGAGGCGGTCGAATACCTCGCCGCCCTCGGACACCGCCGCATCGCCCGGGTCGGCGGCCTGCCGGAACTGCTGCACACAGAGATCCGCTCGGCCGCCTTCGAGGAGATCTGCCACCGGTTGGACCTGCAGCAGACGGTGACCGTGCCGTCCGACTACACCGGCGAGGAGGGGGCCCGGGCGACCCGCCGGCTGCTCAGCTCCAGCCCACGGCCGACCGCGGTGATCTACGACAACGACGTGATGGCGATCGCCGGGCTGGCCGTGGCCCAGGAGATGGGCCTCGGCGTTCCGGCCGACCTGTCCATCGTGGCCTGGGACGATTCCTCACTCTGCCAGCTCGTCCATCCCCCGCTGACCGCGCTGAGCCGCGACATTCCGGCGTACGGCGCGCACGCCGCCCGGCAGCTGCTCGCCGCCATCGCCGGCGAACGGGTCGGCGGCTACCAGGATGAAACCGCCAAGCTCACCCCGAGGGGCAGCACGGCGCCGCCACGCACTGCGTGACCCCGCCCGGCCGCCGGCTCAGCACGGGGTGAGCCGGCGATCCGGGTGAGCCGGCGATCCGGTCAACCACCCGCCGTGGCGACGGCGACGCGGGGCGGGTCCGGCCTGCGCCGTCCCCGCCCCGCGGTCAACAAACGATCGATCAGTTGCCCGCGATGAACCTGGTCCGGCGGCGGCGGGCCACCAGGAAGGCGACGGCACCGGCGGCCACGACCAGGGCACCGACGCCGGCGAGCACTCCGACGGATGCTCCGGTGACCGGCAGGCCACCACCGGTCTGCCCGGGGGCCGGCGGGGCGGCGGGGCTCGCGGAGGCGCTCGGGCTCGGGCTGCCGGCGGTCGGCGTGACGGCGGGGGCTCCGGTCGGCAGCAGGGAAACCGTGAAGGTTTCCTGCTTGTCCTTACGGATCGACGTCACGTACGCGGTGGTGGTCGTGGTCACCTTCCACCCGGTGGGGGCGGTGAACTCGACGCGGTACTCGTCGGCGGGCACGTCCTTGAGCGTCACGACACCCGTGGCGTCGGTCTTGCCGCTCATCACCAGCTTCTTGGTCCGCTGGCTGGTCAGGTTGAAGGTCACGCCGGCCACCGGCGGCAGGGCGGGGTTGACCTCTTTGTTGTTGCCACGTACGGCGCGGCCGACGAAGCTGCCCTTCGCCCCCGGGACGGCGGCCGTGACGGTCGCCTGGTTGTCCCGGACGTTGACCTCTCCCTTGGGGAAGAAGCGGATGATCGTTCTGATGAAGCCGTACTCGGCGCCCTGCGCGCTCACCACGCCGGCGCGGGTCAGCGTCTTCTGCGCCCCCGCGGCCACCTCGAACTTCGGGAACCCGGCATCCGACCAGGTGACGCCGGTGGTGTAGTCGGGCGCGGCGGCGATCTCCGTGGCGGCGCCCTTGCCCTTGTTGGTCACGGTCACCGTGACCGTCACCGGGTCATTGGCGGCGTAACTGGCCTTGTCGAACGTGGCGGTCACCGCGATATCCGGCTTCGCGGCCGGTGCGTCCGGCGCCGGCGCGGCGATGGCCGGCCCGGCGACGAGGGTCAGCAGCAGGCCGCCGGCACCGGCGAGCGCGACGCGACGTAGAACTGGAACGAGGTACAAGGGGGGTCCTCCCGTGAGCACAGCAATGGTGGCCCACCGTAGATCGGGTCCCACCGATTGCCCACCAGACGCGGGTCACCTTTGCCGGCGTACCGGGACACAACCGGCGATCAGCGGGTATGACATAGATCACTCTCGTTACTCTCCGTGCATCTTCGGCGGCAGCCCGACCAGGGTGATCGGTCCGACCGGCGGCGGGCCGGGCCACGGCGCGTCGCCGTACCCCCGGCGGGTGCGTGCCGCCGACCGGCCGGGCGGCTACCATCAGCAGCGTCACGTGACTGGCGCCGCGAGGTGGAACTGACCACCGGGGAGCGACCGCGGATTGTGCACCGCGCGCCTGGGTGCACCATCGACTCGCAGGAGGACTCCCATGCACGTACCACCGATCCCCGGCCTGACCGCCGTCGACCCGCAGCTCGCCGGGTTGATCGAGCAGGAGGCCCGCCGGCAGCACGACAAGCTGCGCATGATCGCGTCGGAGAACTACGTCTCCACCGCCGTCCTCGAGGCCAGTGGCACGGTGCTGACGAACAAATACTCCGAGGGCTACGCCGGCAAGCGGTACTACGAGGGCCAGCAGTTCATCGACCCGATCGAGACCCTCGCCGTCGAGCGGGCCCGGGCGCTGTTCGGGGTCGAGCACGCCAACGTCCAGCCGTACTCCGGCTCGCCGGCCAACCTCGCCGTCTACCTGGCCTTCCTCTCCCCCGGCGACACCGTGCTGGGGATGTCGCTGCCGATGGGCGGGCACCTCACCCACGGCTGGTCGGTGTCGGCGACCGGTAAGTGGTTCAACCCGGTGCGCTACAACGTGTCCCGGGAGACCGGGCTGATCGACTTCGACGAGGTCCGCGACATCGCCCGCCGCGAGCGGCCGAAGGCGATCTTCGCGGGCGGCACCGCGATCCCCCGCACCATCGACTTCCCGGCCTTCGCCGAGATCGCCCGCGAGGTCGGCGCGGTGCTGGTCGCGGACATCGCGCACATCGCCGGCCTGATCGCCGGCGGGGCGCACCCCTCGCCGGTCGGGCACGCCGACGTGATCACGACGACCACGCACAAGACCCTGCGCGGCCCGCGCGGTGCCATGATCATGTCCACCGCCGAGCACGCCTCCGCCGTGGACAAGGCCGTCTTCCCAGGCCTGCAGGGCGGTCCGCACAACCACACCACCGCCGGCATCGCCGTCGCCCTGAAGGAAGCCGGCACCGACGACTTCCGGCGGTACGCGGCCCAGGTGGTCGCCAACGCCCGGGCGCTCGCCGCGGCGCTCACCCAGCGCGGTTTTGAGCTGATCTCCGGTGGCACCGACAACCACCTGATCCTGGTCGACCTGACCGGTAAGAACATCGGCGGCAAGCCGGCCGCCAAGGCCCTGGACCTGGCCGGGATCGAGCTGAACTACAACACCGTGCCGTACGACACCCGCAAGCCGTTCGACCCCTCCGGCATCCGGCTGGGCACCCCGGCGCTGACCACCCGCGGCCTCACCGAGGCGCACATGCCGCAGGTGGCCGCGTGGATGGACGACGCGATCACCGCGGCCGTCAAGGACGACGCGGCGGCGCTCGACCGCATCGCCGGCGAGGTCAGCGACCTGCTGGCCGGTTACCCGATCCCCGGGTACGCCGCCGGCTGACGATTCCGGTACGCCCGCGCGCCCGGGTTGTCGCTACCGCGCCGACCCGGGCGCCGCGGCCGACCCGGGCCCTGCGCCGACCCCGGGCGCGGCGGCCGGGCGGTCACGAGGACCAGTGGTGCTCCGCCAGGAACGCCTCGACATGCTCGGCCGGGGCCGGCGGGGACAGCGCGTAGCCCTGGCCGTACTGGCAGCCGGCGCTCCTGGCCAGCTCGATCTGCTCCGCTGACTCCAGGCCCTCCGCCACGATCTCCAGGCCCAGCCGCCGGCCCAGGCCGACCACCACCTCGATCACCGGCTCGCCGGCGCTGTGCCGGTCCTGGGCCATCCCGACCAACGCCCGGTCCAGCTTCAGCACGTCGACCGGCAGCCGACGCAGGTGCGCCAGGGACGCCTGGCCCACGCCGAAATCGTCCAACGCCGCCCGCACGCCGAGCCGGCGCAGCTGCGCGAACTGGGCGATCATGCCGGTCACGTCGGCCGTGATCTGCGCCTCGGCCACCTCCAGGACGAACCGGTCCGGCGCCACCCGGTGCCGGGCCAGGACGGCGGCGACCCGCACCGCGAAGTCGGGGGCGGCCAGTTCCACCGGGCTGACGTTCACCGACAGCCACAGACTGCTGTCCGCGGTCGTCCACCGGGCCAGTTGCCGGCAGGCCGTGTCCAGCACCCAGTCGCCGACCTCGCGCATCACCCCCTGCGCCTCGGCGATCGGCAGCAACTCGGCCGGCATCACCGTGCCGGCGATCGGATGCCGCCACCGCACCAGCGCCTCGACGCCGACCGGTCGCCCGTCGTGCAGGCTCAACACCGGTTGGTACACTAGGTCCAGCTCCCCGCGCGCGGCGGCACCCGGCAGCCCCTGCTCCAGATCCATCCGCCGCAACAACTGCTGTTCGAGGTCGGTGTCGTACCACTCGACGCGGTCCCGGCCCAACTGCCGGGCCCGCCGGCGCGCCAGATCGGCCCGGCGCATCACGTCGTCGACGCTGTCGCCGGAGTTCAGCTCGGCCAACCCGACGCTGACCCGCAGGTGCACGATCGCCCCCGGCAGCTGGTACGGGGCGGTCAGCGCCATCACCATCCGCGCCCCCAACGCGTACGCCAGCACCGGACTCTCCGCGGTGATCACGGCGAACTCGGTGGCACCGAGGCGGGCCGGCAGATCGTCGACGCCGGGCAGCGTCCGCAGCCGCCGCCCCACCTCGATCAGCACCGCGTCGCCCACCTCCCGCCCCCGGTTGTTGTTGACCTCGGCCAGACCCTGCAGGTCGATCAGGAGCAGCGCGCCACGGTGGCCCGCGGCACCGCGCCGGCGGGACAGGGCCCGGGTCAGCTCCCGGCGGTTGGCCAGCCCGGTGAGCTGATCGGTGAACGCCAACCGGTGCACGGTCTGCTCCAGCTGGCGGCGCTCGCCCACGTCGCGCACGTGGACCACCAGGGCGGACACCTCCGGCACCTGACGCTGGTCACTGACCGTGGACTCGGTGTCCCGCCAGACGCCGTGACCGTCGCGCAGCCGGGCCGACACCAGCGGCGGCGGTCCAGCCGGCGCCGGCACACCCAGCACCGCCGAGAGCAGGTCGACCACCCGGGGTGCGTCGTGCGGGTGGATGAGGTCGGTGAACGGGCGGCCGACCACCTCGGCGTCGGAGAGGCCGAACAGCCGGGCCGCGACCGGCGACTGCCAACGGACCACCAGGTCGTCCCCGAGCACCATCGTCAGGTCGGTGGCACCGGCGACCAGCGAACGGAAATGCGCCTCGTGCACCGACAGCCGGCGGGCGTAACGCCGGACATCGCCGACGGCGAACACCTCGCGGGTGGCCAGCACGATGACGACAACGATGCCCATCGCGATCGCCGTACGGTCGAACCGCCCGACAGTCAGCAGGTGGTAGAGCCCGGCCAGCGCGGCCACCGCCGCCGGCGCCGCCAGCAGGGGATACCCGGACAACTGAGTGCCGGCGTCGCGCGGATCCGGCGGCTGCGGGGTCGGGTCGACCCGGCGGACCCCGGCCACGGTCAGCGTCAGCCCCAGCAGCACCGGCAGGGCGGCCAGCGGCAGGGTCCGCGCCGGGGCGTCGTAGGCCGACAGTGTGGTGAGGACCGCCCAGCCGGCGATCACGAGGGTCGCGCCCGCCCCGCACAGCCGCGCCGCCGGCCGTCGCCCGGTCGCGCGCAGGGCACTGACGACGACCACCGCGACGCCCGCCGAGGCGCACAGCGACGCCGCCCGCGCCGTTGGCGGGACGGCGGTGCCGGCCGGGACGAGCCAGGCGGCCAGGGTGAGGCTGACGGCCAACCCGAGGCTGTCGAAGCCGCGGCGCAGCCGGACCGCCACGGTGGTCGCCGCACCGGGCAACAGCAGCATCCCGAGCACGGCGAGAACGGTCACCGCGAGCAGGCCGCAGAGCGCCACCAGCGGGCGGGCGGGCGGGGTGACCACGGGCAGCGCCGACGCCGCCAGGGCGCCGGTCAGCGCCGCCATGCCGAGGAAGCCGGCGCCACGGCAGCCGCCGAACGCCCGTTGCACCCGGTGGATCGCCAACGCGGCGCGGACCTGCACCACGGCCGCCCAGCCGGCGACCGGAGCGAGCCCGGCGGCCACCGCCACGACGGCGGGAAGGAGACCGGCCGCACCGCCGGCCAGCAGCACGGCGCCGAGCACCAGCACGATCAGGTTCCGGACCCGGATGGTGCCGATCCGGGTCCGGGCTTGCGCGAGCAACGCGACCGCCACGGCCGGCATCCTCTGCAGAGGGGGGATACGAGGGTGGAACGGAGCAGCGACGCTGGGACGCCACCGCACCCATCTGGCAAACGAGGGGTGGGTCCCGGGGGTTACGGACCGGTAGCCATTCCGGCCGCCCGGTCAGGGCCAGTTCCGACGAATGGCCGACCCGCCGCCGGCCACCCCTGTGGACACTACCCGTCGTCCCGGGCGAACCCCTACGCCTCGGGGCGGACAAGTTGCCCCGGCGCAAGATGCGAGGATGACCGCGTGGGCAGCTCAGCAACGGTCCGGTTCCGGCAGCACGGCGCACTCGCCGTCGCCGCGTTCATCGTCTTCATCGGCGCCCTGCCGCTGGCCGGGCTGCGCTGGTATCTCACGCCGCTGCTGCTGCTGCCGCTGCTGGGCGGGCTGTGGGCGTGGCGGTCGGGCACCGACGCCGACAGTCACGGCCTGCGGGTACGCGCCCTGGTGGGACAGCGGTCGATCCCCTGGACGGCGGTCGCGGAGCTGGCCGCCGACCGGCGGGGGCGGGCCAGCGCGCTGCTCACCGACGGTCGGGTGGTGCGGCTCAGCGCCGTACCCGCCGCCGGGTTGCCCGCTCTGATCAGCGCCAGCGGACAACAGCTCAGTAGCCGTCGACCACCTGATTGATCAGCGCCTCGCCGGCCGCGAACCGACGCAGCTGGTCACCGACCAGCCGGTACGCACGTGGCGGGAGCCCGCGCACCGACCCGCCGACATGTGGCGTGATCAGTACGTTCGGCAGTGTCCAGAGTGGATGATCGCCGGGCAGCGGCTCCGGGTCGGTGACGTCCACGGCCGCGGCCAACCGACCGGTCACCAACTCGGCGGTCAGCGCCGCGGTGTCCGCCACCGGGCCGCGGGCGGCGTTGACCAGCAACGCGCCGTCGGGCATCGCGGCGAGAAAGTCGGCGTCGACCAGGCCCCGGGTCGCCTCGGTGAGCGGCACGACCAGCACCACCACGTCGGCGTCCGGCAGCAGGGCGGGCAGTTCGGCCACCCCGTGCACCCCCTCGGCGGGGCGGGCGGTGCGGGCCACCCGGGTCAGCCGCACGTCGAAGGGCTCCAGCCGGGCGGCGATGGCCGCGCCGATCGAGCCGGCCCCGACCAGCAGCACCCGCTTACCGGCCAACTCGTCCGTCGGGGTGTGCTCGGCGTACGACCACTGCCGGCGCGACTGCGCGCGGGCGAAGGCGGGAAACTCCCGCAGCGCGGACAGGATGGCCGTGAGGACCCACTCGGCGGTCGGTGAGTCGTGCACCCCACGGGCGTCGCAGAGGGTCACCCGCTCAGGCAGCCGTCCGACCCAGGCGTCCGCGCCGGCGGACATCAACTGCACCACCCGCAACGCCGGCATCTTCCCGGCCAGCGCCACCGCGTCACCCTGGCTGAGGAACGGCGGCACCCAGAACAGGACGTCGGACGGATCGGAGGGCAACGCGTCAGCGGCGGCGCACACCTCCAGCCGTACCCCCGCCGGCACCTCGCCGACCAGGCTCAACCCCCGCTCCTGCGGAATCCAGGCCTTCACCGGAACCGCGGCGCCGGTCATGACAGTGGCCCGTCGGCCGGCCGGGACATCGCGGCGGGCGGCTGGCTTCGCGGGGCGGCGGTCACCATGCGCGGCAGTCTCTCACGACCGGCGGCCGCCGGTGCGCTCCGGTCGATCCCGACCCGCCGGTCCGGCCGCAGGTCACCCCCGCCATCGGCGCCGGGCCGGCGGGCCCGCCCTCGCGGGGTCACTGCCCGCACAGCCGCCGCGGCTACCCTGGGCGGGTGGACGAGGAGGGTTGCGTGAGCAAGCGAAGCATCCGGCCGCGCGCCGGGCGCCGGGTCCGCCGGCCGGTGCTGGCCGCCGTGACCGCCGCCGTGCTGGTGGTGGCCACCATGGGGGGTTGCGGCTTCGGGCCACCAGACCCGGACGCGGCCGGCCAGCCGCCCCGTTTCCCGACCCCCAGCGCCTCGACGGCCGGCGGGGGCGACCAGGAGGTCGCGGCGACCGTGCTGGCCACCGGGCTGGAGGTGCCGTGGGGCCTGGCGTTCCTGCCGGGTGGCGGGGCGCTGGTCACCGAGCGGGACAGTGCCCGCATCCTGCGGGTCGGCCCCGAGTCGGGGGCCGACGGGCTACGGGTCACCGAGGTGCAGAAGCTCAGCGAGGTCAACGGCCAGGGCGAAGGCGGCCTGCTCGGCATCGCCGTGTCGCCCCGCTACGAGGCGGACAAGACGGTGTTCGTCTACTACTCGACCGCCGAGGACAACCGGGTGGCGAAACTCACCCTGGGGTCCCCGCCGCAGCCCATCGTCACCGGCATTCCGCTATCCGGCATCCACAACGGCGGCCGGCTGGCGTTCGGCCCGGACGGTTTCCTCTACGTCACCACCGGTGACGCGTCGCAGCAGGGGCACGCCCAGGACCCGAAGAGTCTGGGCGGCAAGATCCTGCGGATGACGGCCGACGGCAAGCCCGCCCCCGGCAACCCGGTCGCCGACTCGCCGGTGTGGTCGCTGGGGCACCGCAACGTGCAGGGCATCGCCTGGGACGCCGGAAAGCGACTGTTCGCCACGGAGTTCGGCCAGAACACCTTCGACGAGATCAACCTGATCGAGCCGGGTAAGAACTACGGCTGGCCACAGGTGGAGGGACCGGGTACCGACAGCCGTTTCACCAACCCTCTGGTGACCTGGCCGACGGCCGAGTCGTCCTGTTCCGGGGCGGCCGTGGTGGAACGGGTGGTGGTGGCCGCCTGCCTGCGCGGACAGCGGCTCTGGCTGGTCGAGACCACCGAGGCCGGTGGGGTCTTCGGCCAGCCGCGTCCGATGCTGGTCGGGGAGTACGGCCGGTTGCGCACGGTCGCCCTCGCCCCGGACGGGTCGCTCTGGCTGACCACCTCCAACCGGGACGGCCGCGGCAAGCCCGGACCCGGCGACGACCGGATCCTGCGCCTGGTCTTCGCCGGCGGCGGCGTCGGCAAGAGCTGACCGGGCCACGCCACGCGTCCCGTGTGGTGCGGCCCGGCCAGGCGGAACGCGGCGCGGGGGGAGGATGTCGGGATGGACGGGCACAGTTCGCAACAGGACGCCGACGGCGGGGGCGAACCGACCCCGGCGCCCGCGCGGCGGGCCCGGGTTCTTTCCCGGATCCGGGTTCTTTCCCGGATCCGGGCCGTCGCCGGGTGGCTGGACCGGGCGGTCCGCTCGCCGGCCGGCCGACGGACCGGGGTCGCGCTGACCGTCCTGCTGGTCAGCCTCACCGGCGTGGTGGTCGGGATCCTGCTCGGCGCCCGGACCCAGAACGACGTCGGCCCGTTCCGGGCCGAACTGTCCCTCACCCCGTCGCTGTCCGGCGACACCGAGGTGAACATCCCACCGCTGGGCGCGCTGCACCTGGACAGCCACGAGGGACCGGTGCACCTCAAGGTGCAGCTCGGCGCGCTGGACCAGGGACGCACCGAGGCCCTCTTCGGTGACCCGGGTGGTATCACCCGGGCCAGCCGCAGCGCCGTCGAGGACGTCACCCGGGGCGTCGCGCGCCTGGGCCTGCGGGCGCTC